>DATIMX010000553.1:0-30545 GCA_035474935.1 Geodermatophilus sp.
GAGGAACGCAAGGTCCTCGCGGGCACCCTCGCCGGCACCACCATCGAGTGGTACGACTTCTTCATCTACGCCCAGGCAGCCGGCCTGGTGCTGGCGCCGCTCTTCCTGGCGCCCGTGAGCGAGGACTCGCCCGGGCTCGCCACGGTCATCTCGCTCGCGACCATCGGGATCAGCTTCCTGTTCCGCCCCCTGGGCGCCATCGTCGCAGGGCGCTTCGGCGACCGGCTGGGCCGCAAGAAGATGCTCGTCTTCACCCTCGTGCTGATGGGTGCCGCGACCGCCCTGATCGGCCTGCTCCCGACCTACGGGCAGATCGGCATCGCCGCGCCGGCCCTGCTCGTCCTCCTGCGCGTCCTGCAGGGCTTCTCGGCGGGCGGGGAGTGGGGCGGCGCGGCGCTGATGTCCGTCGAGCACGCACCGGTCGGCCGTCGTGGGTTCTTCGGCGCGTACCCGCAGATCGGCGTGCCGGTCGGGATGATCCTCGCGACGGGCGTGCTGTGGGTCCTGAGCACCGTGACGACGCCGGAGCAGTTCCAGTCGTGGGGCTGGCGGATCCCGTTCCTGTTCTCGGTCGTCCTCATCGTCATCGGCTACCTGATCCGGCGCGCCGTCGAGGAGAGCCCCGTCTTCAAGGAGATGCGGCTGCGCAGGAAGGAGTCCTCGGCACCGCTGCGCGACCTCTTCCGGGGCAACACCAGGGAGGTCGTCCTCACCGCGCTGATCTTCGTGGCGAACAACGCCGCGGGTTACCTGCTCATCGCGTTCTTCATCGCCTACGCCACCGGCGCCCTGGAGATGCCGCGCGAGTCGGTGCTCCTGGCGACCACGCTGGCCTCGTTCGGCTGGCTGGTCTTCACCATGTACGGCGGCGCCCTCTCCGACCGGATCGGCCGGGTGCGCACCTTCCAGATCGGCTACGCCCTGGTGTTCGTCTGGATGATCCCGCTGTTCCTGCTGATCGACACCCGCAACATCTGGCTCTACGCGCTCGCGCTGTTCCTGCTGACCGTCGGGCTCGGTTTCTCCTACGGACCGATGTCGGCCATGTACGCGGAGATGTTCCCCGTCGCGGTCCGCTACTCCGGCGTGTCCATCGGCTACGCGCTCGGCGCGATCCTGGGCGGCGCCTTCGCCCCGATGATCGCTCAGCTCCTGCTGCAGTCGACCGGGTGGTCGGGGTCGGTCGGCCTCTACACCATGGCCCTGTGCCTCGTCTCCTTCGCGGCGGTGACCGTCGCCGGCGAGACGCGTGGCAACGACCTCCGGGTCGCCGAGGCCCACGAGGAGTACCTGCGCCAGCACCCCGAGGCGGCGGACGAGCTGGGCCGCCGGACCTGACGCCGCCGCCCGGCCCGGTCAGCCCCGCGCGGCCACCTCGTCGGACTCCCGCAGCCCGGCGGCGGCGAGCGCGGCGGGCAGCCCGTCGTCGTGGCGCCGGAACCGGGTGATCACGCCGTCGGCCACCAGGAACTCCGACGCGACGACGGCCCGGCCCCGCTCGGCGCCCGTCGCGGGGTCGGCCCAGGTGGCGTCCTGCTCGACGACGACCGCACCCCCGGCGCCGCAGAACCAGCGCAGCCGGCGGGCGGTGAACCCCGCCCGGGCCATCCACGGGCCCAGCACCTCGCGACCGCGCACGCTGCCCCGCGGCCCGACCACCTCGAGGTCCGGCGCGCACAGCGCCATGGCGGCCGTGGCGTCGGCCCGGTCCACCGCGTCCAGCCAGGCCTCGACCACTCCGAGCTGCCCCGTCACGACGGCGACCGTAGCCCCCGACCGCATGGAGTGCGCCCCCCGCGGGCACACCGGGACCCCGTCCCCAGTCGACCCCGGGAGGACCCCGTGACGACCACCCGCACCCGCCGCTGGCGCCTGGCCGCCGCCGGCATCGCCATCGCCGCGACCTCGTTCAGCACCGCCGCCTGCGGCTCCGACGTCGTGGACGACGGCGTCGAGCAGGAGGTCGAGGACGCCGGCAACGAGGTCGAGGAGGAGGTCGACGGGGGCGACCAGGACAACGACGGCTGACCCGCCCGCCGCGTGACCGAGCTTGCGAGGTCACGCATGGGCAGAGCACCGGCGGACACGAGGCCGACGAGCGCCAGCGAGGAGGTCGCGTGACCGTGCCCGGCACGGGGTACGCGGCCGCCCGTGAGCACCGACGCGACCACCACCTCGGCCAGCCGCGCGCAGCGGCTCGACCGGCTGCCGTTCACCCGCGAGCACGGCCGGCTCGTGGTGGGCTCCGGCCTGGGCTGGGCGCTGGACGCGATGGACGTCGGCCTCATCTCCTTCGTGATGGCCGCGCTCGCCGTCCAGTGGTCGCTCACCCCCACCGAGCTGTCCTGGATCGGCTCGATCGGCTTCGTCGGGATGGCGCTGGGCGCCACGCTCGGCGGGCTGCTGGCCGACCGGATCGGCCGGCGGCAGGTCTTCGCGCTCACCCTGCTGGTCTTCGGCGTGGCCACCGGTGCCGCCGCGCTCGCCTGGTCGGTGGCCTCGCTGCTGGTGTTCCGGTTCCTCATCGGCCTGGGGCTGGGCGCCGAGCTGCCGGTCGCCTCCACGCTGGTCAGCGAGTACGCGCCGGCCCGGGTGCGCGGCCGGGTCGTCGTGCTGCTCGAGGCGTTCTGGGCGGTCGGCTGGCTGCTGGCGGCGCTGATCGGCTACCTCGTCGTCCCGCGCAGCGACGCCGGCTGGCGGTGGGCCCTCGCGCTGGGCGCCGTCCCCGCCCTGTACGCGGTGGTGGTGCGCCGCGGGCTGCCCGAGTCGGTGCGCTTCCTGGAGCTGCGCGGCCGGACCGACGAGGCCGAGGCCGCGGTGCGCCGCTTCGAGTCGGCGGCCGGCGTGGCGCCGGTGCCGTCCGCCCCGGCCCGGCCGGTGCCGGCCGCGCGACCGGGTGAACTGTGGGCGCCGGGCTCCCGCCGGCGGACGGCGGCGCTGTGGACGGTCTGGTTCGGCATCAACTTCGCCTACTACGGCGCGTTCATCTGGCTGCCCACGCTGCTGGTCACCTCGGGCTTCTCCCTGGTCCGCTCCTTCGGCTTCACGCTGCTGATCACGCTGGCCCAGCTACCCGGCTACGCCGCCGCCGCGTTCCTCATCGAGCGGTGGGGCCGGCGGCCGACGCTGGTGGTCTTCCTGCTGGGCTCCGCCGCCGGCGCCGTGCTGTTCGCGCTGGCCGCCGGGGACACCGCCGTCCTGGTCACGGGAATGGTGCTGTCGTTCTTCAACCTCGGGGCCTGGGGCGCGGTCTACGCCGTGACGCCGGAGGTCTACCCCACCGCGCTGCGTGCGACCGGCGCCGGCGCGGCTGCCGGTTTCGGCCGGATCGCCTCGATCGTCGCGCCGCTGTGCGTGCCGCCGCTGCTGGCCGCCGGCGGCAACGGCCTGGTGTTCGGCACCTTCGCCGCCTTCTTCCTGCTCGCCGCACTGGCCGGGTGGGCGCTGCCCGAGCGCCGCGGCGAGTCGCTGGAGACCCCCGTCCACTGACGCCGCCCACCCCGCCCCGCCGTGATCACCGGCGGGTGGCGGCGGCGGTCGGCGGATCGCCCGGCCACCCGCCGATGATCACGGTGGTCACTTCCCCGTGGATGCAGAGAAGTCTTTGCAAAGGAGTCTCTGCACCCCTAGGCTCGGGCGGGTGACCTCCGACTCCGTCGACGTCCACGACCCGCGGGTGCTCCGTGCGCTCGCCCACCCGCTGCGCAACTCCCTGCTCGGGCTGCTGCGGGCCGACGGGCCGTCCACGGCCTCGAAGCTGGGCCAGCGGCTGGGCGAGAGCAGCGGGACCACCAGCTACCACCTGCGGCAACTGGCCGACCTCGGCTTCGTCGAGGAGGTGCCCGGGCAGGGCACGGCCCGCGAGCGCTGGTGGCGCGCCCGGCACCGCAGCACCCGGTGGCGGACCGACGAACTGGTCGACCAGCCCGGCGGCCGGGAGGTCGTCGAGGAGGTCACCCACCTGGCCGTGGGGCAGCAGCGCCGGCTGTTGGCCGCGCACGCCGAGCAGCGGGACGACCTCGACCGGGAGTGGCGGGAGACGACGTCGCTCAACGACTGGGTGCTGCGCCTGTCCCCCGCCCGCGCCCGGGCCCTGACCGACGAGCTCAACGCGGTGCTGGAGCGGTGGCGGGCCGAGGAGGAGCAGCCGGACCAGCCGCCGGTGCACGTGCTGGTCGACGTCTTCCGGCTCGCGGAGTACCCGTCGTGACCGGCGTCCGCTCCGCCACCCGCCGCTACGTCGGGCTGACCGCGCTGCACTGGCTGCCGGTCGGGCTCAGCGCGCCGGTGACCGTGCTGCTGGCCTCGGCCCGAGGCCTGTCCCCCGCCGACATCGGGGTCGTCGTCGCGGTCTACTCGGTCGTCGTCCTGGTCCTCGAGCTGCCCACGGGCGGGCTGGCCGACGCCCTCGGCCACCGGCCGGTGCTGGTGCTCGCCGGGCTGCTGACCACCGCGGGGCTGCTGCTCCTGGCCGTCGCCGACAGCACCGCGCTGTTCGCCCTCGCCTGGGCGCTCAAGGGCGTCGGGCGGGCGCTGGACTCCGGGCCGCTGGAGGCCTGGTACGTCGACGCCGTCCACGCCGCCGACGCCGATGCGGACGTCACCCCGGGCCTGTCGCGGGCGGGCGCCGCGGACGGGGCGGGCCTGTGCCTGGGCGCCGTGCTCGGCGGGCTGCTGCCACTGCTCGCCGCCGGCACCGGCGACGCGGTGCTGGTCCTGCCGGTGCTGCTGGCCGCGGCGCTGTCACTGGTCTCGGTCGCGGCCGTCGCCGTCCTCGTCCTCCCCGTGGGCACGGCCCGCGGCTCGGGTGTCACCGCGCTGCGCGCCGGCGTCCGCGCCGTGCCCGCCGTCGTCCGCGACACCGCGCGGCTGGTGTCGCGCGACCGCCTGCTGCGACGGGTGCTCGCCGTCTCGCTGCTGGTCGGGGCCGTGCTGACCACGCTCGAGCTGCTCGGCCCGCTGCACGTCGCCGAGCTCACCGGCAGCCGCACCGAGGGCGCGGCGCTGTTCGGCGTCGTCATGGCCGTCTCCTACGCCGCGGCGGGGCTCGGCGCCCTGCTGGCACCGGCCGTCCGGCGCCTGGCCCGGGGCTCGGTGGCGGGCGCCACCACCGGGCTGGCGGTGCTCGGCTCGCTCGCCGTCGCCACGGTGGCGGCCGCCGGGCCCCTGGCGCTGGGCGGCCTGTTCGCCGTCTTCTACGTCGCCAATGCCGCCGCCTGGCCGCTGTGGAAGCAGGTGCTGCACGGACGGGTGGGCACCGGGCAGCGGGCCACGGCGCTGTCGGCGTCGTCACTGGCCCTGCAGGTCGGCGCGCTCGGCGGCAGCCTGCTGGTGCCCCGGCTGGCCGAGGCGGCGGGCACCGGTGCCGGCTTCCTCGCCGCCGCGGGGGCGCTGCTGGCGGTCGGGCTGGTGTCGGTCGGGCTGCGCCCGCGGCACTCTCCGGCGCCGGGCCCGGGTACACCGGCCGCGGCGGGGGTAGCGGCGGGACATGGCTGAACCGACCAGCAACCGTCTGCAGGGCCTGAGGGTCGCCGTCACCGGCGCCAGCGGCAACGTGGGGACGGCGCTGCTGCGCCGGCTCACCGCACCCGGCAGCGGCGTGGCCGAGGTGCGGGGGCTGGCCCGGCGGCAGCCGCCGTCGATCGCGCCCTACGACGGCGTCGGGTGGCACCTGGCCGACCTCGGCGAGACCCGTAGCGAGCACGAGCTCACCCGCTTCCTCGACGGCGTCGACGCCGTCGTCCACCTGGCCTGGGCGCTGCAGCCGGGCCGGCAGCCCGAGCGACTGCACCGGGTCAACGTCGACGGCACCCGACGGCTGGCGCGCGCCGCGGCCGGCGCGGGCGTGCAGCACTTCGTGCACCTGTCCTCGCTGGGCGCCTACGCCCCCGGCGGCGGCGACCGGAAGGTCGCCGAGGACTGGCCGGTCACGGGCATCCCCAGCTCCCAGTACAGCCGGGACAAGTCCCAGGCCGAGCTGGTCGTCCGCGAGCAGCTCGGCTCCCGCGAGGGGACGACGCTGACCGTGGTGCGCCCGACGCTGGTGCTGCAGCCGGAGGCCAGCAGCGAGATCGGCCGCTACTTCCTCGGGCCGCTGCTGTTCGCCGCCGCCCGCCTGCTGCCCGACCCGGTGGCCAGGCTGCTGCCGCTGCCCCTGCCGTCGCTGCGGGTGCAGGTCGTGCACGCCGACGACGTCGCCGACGCGCTCGTCGCGATGCTCGACCGCCGCGCCCCGGGGCCGTTCAACCTCGCCGCCGAGCCGACCTTCGACGCCGACTCCCTCGCCCGCGCCCTCGGCACGGTGCGGGTGCCGGTGCCCGCCTTCGTGCTGCGGACCACGCTGTCGGCCGCCTTCCACGCCCACGTCCTGCCCACCGAGCCCGGCTGGCTCGACCTCGGCCTGCAGGCACCGGCGCTGGACAGCTCCCGCGCCCGCCGGCTGCTGGGGTGGTCGCCGCAGCACCCCGGGGACGAGGTGCTGCGGCAGTTCGTCGCCGCGCTCGGCCGCGGCGAGGGCGCGCCGGGCCCGCTGCTGAGCCCCGCCGGCGGCCCCGAGCGAGACCCCGCCGACGACCCGGCCAACACCCCCGGCCCGCGCGCGACCTGAGCACCGTGCCGATCGACTTCTCCGCCCCCGCCAACCGCGACAGCTACGCCGGCCGGGAGGCCGACGTCTCGTGGCGGGAGGCGGTGCGGTCGGTGCTCGACCCCACCGGGCTGGACGTCGCCGACGTGGGCTGCGGCGCCGGGGTGTACAGCCGCGCCTGGGTCGAGCTGGGCGCCGCCGGCGTCGTCGGCGTGGACGCGAGCCCGGTCATGCTCTCCGCCGCCGAGGAGGGGACGCGCGGTGTCGATCGGGTCCGGCTCGTGCTGGGGGACGCCGCGGCGACGACGCTGCCGGACGCGAGTGTCGACGTCGTCTTCGAGCGCGCGCTCGTCCACCACGTGCCCGACCTGGACGCCGTCGTCGGCGAGGCGCGGCGGCTGCTCCGCCCCGGTGGCCGGTACCTCGTCCAGGACCGCACGGCCGAGGACGTGCGGCAGCCGGCCGGCCCCCGCCACCCGCGCGGGTACCTGTTCGAGGTCTTCCCCCGTCTGCTGGACGTCGAGCTGGCGCGGCGCCCTGACGCGGAGGTCCTGGCCGGCCTGATGCGGGCGGCCGGCCTCGACGTGGCCACGCGGACCGTGTGGGAACTGCGCGCCGTGCACCCGGAGCGGGACGCCTACCTGGCGGAGATCGCGCAGCGCAAGGGCCGGTCGATCCTGCACGAGCTGGACGACGACGAGATCGACCGGCTCGTCGCCGCCCTCGCCGACCGGCTGCCCGCCGACGAGCCGGTCGTGGAGACCGACCGCTGGACGCTGTGGACCGGCTCGCTGCGGTCGTGACCGCCCGCCACCCTTGGCCGTGCTGCTCGCCGAGCGGCCGACGGCCGGCTCGGCGCCGGGGTCGGCGGGCAGGAGGGTCCTCTCTCAGCCGCGCGGCATGCCGGCGTCGCGCAGCAGCCCACCGCCGATGATCACCCGTTGCACCTCGCTGGTGCCCTCGTAGAGCCGGTAGAGCCGGGCGTCGCGGTAGAAGCGCTCGACCGGCGTCGTCCGCAGGTAGCCCAGGCCGCCGTGCACCTGCACGGCGCGGTCGACGGCCCGGCCGACCATCTCGGTGCAGAAGAGCTTCGCCGACGACGGGCCGATCGAGGTGTCCTCGCCGGTGTCGTAGCGGGCGGCGACGTCGCGGACCATCGCCCGGCCGGCCAGCAGCTCGGCGTGCGTGTCGGCGATGAGCGCCTGCACCAGCTGGAACCGGCCGATCGGGGCACCGCCCTGCTTCGCGGTCGCGGCGTAGGCCACCGACTCGTCCAGCACCCGCTGCGCCATCCCGACGCAGAGCGCGGCGATGTGCAGCCGGCCGCGGGAGAGCACGGTGAGCGCCTTGGCGTAGCCGCGGCCCTCCTCGCCGATCAGCGCGTCGGCGGGCACGCGGACGTCGTCGAGGAAGACCTCCGCGGTCCAGGCGCCGGCCTGGCCCATCTTGCGGTCCTTGGGGCCGACGGTGACCCCGGGCGTCCTGGCGTCGACGACGAAGCTGGAGATGCCCCGCCCACCCTTCTCGGCCGGGTCGCTGCGGGCGAAGACGACGAACAGGTCGGCGATCGGCGCGTTGGTGATGTAGCGCTTGGCCCCGTTGAGCACCCAGCCGTCGCCGTCCCGGCGGGCGGTGGTGCGCAGCCCCGCGGGGTCCGAGCCGGCCTCGGCCTCGGTCAGCGCGAACGAGCCGATCAGCTCGCCCGAGGCCAGCCGCGGCAGGTACGTCTTCTTCTGCCCGTCGCTGCCGAACTTCGCGATCACCTGGCCGGCGATGCCGTTGTTCGTGCCGAACAGCGAGCGGAACGCCGGGGTGGTGTAGCCGAACTCGAAGGCCAGCTCGACGTCCTCGGCCATGGTGACGCCCAGGCCGCCGTGCTCCTCGGGCAGCGCGTAGCCGAACAGCCCCATCTCGGCGGCCTGCGCGCGCAGCTCGTCGGGGATGCGGTCCTCGTCCTCGATGCGTTCCTCGAGCGGGACCACGACCTCCCGCACGAGCTGCCGGACGGCGTCCCTGACCTGGCGGAAGTCCTCGGCGTCCACGCCGCCATGGTGCCGCGCGTTCCGGCCGGCTGCTGCAGCGGGGCTGCCGGGGACTGAGCGCTGCGCAGTCACCCAGGCACGTTGGGTTGTAGGTGTCCGTGGGCGGCACTACCGTCGGAAGGGACCGCCCGAAACCGTCGGCGGTGCAGTACCCCTGGTCGGAGTCCCTGTGCCGCACCTGCAGATCGCCGTGGTCCCCGCTCCGGACCAGGTCGTCGTCCGGCTGACCGGCGACGTGGACGCCCCGGCCGCCCGGCGGCTCACGCAGGCCCTGCAGGAGGCCGCCGTCGTCGGGCGCGGGACGGTCGTCGTGGACGTCGCCGGCGCCTGCTTCCGCGACTGCTCCGGCCTGCGGGTGCTGGCCGTCTTCTCCGACACGCTCGTGCCCGCCGGCCGCTCCTGTCGTGTCGTGGGCGCACCCGCGGCCACCCGCCGCCTGGTCCGCTCCGCAGGGCTCGGTGACCGGATCGAGCTCGACGGCCCCGTGGACGAGGTCGACCCGCGTCCCGCCGCCCCCCTGCCCACGCCGCGTACGCCGTCCCCGGCGCGCCGCGTGGGTCTGCCGTACCAGGGACGACCCGCGCGGCGCGCCGAGGACCGGCCGCTGCGGCGGCAGGTCCGCCCGGGGACGCTGCGCCGCTGGCGCTGAACCGGCCCCCTCGCAGGGTCCCGCCGCGAGCTTGCGAGTGGCGGGGGCAAGGGGTCCTTCCGCTACGACGCGAGCGCGTCCAGGCGGGCCATGTCCTCGTCGGAGAGGCGCAGCCGGGCCGCACCCAGGTTCTCCGTCAGGTGCTCGACGGACGTGGTCCCGGGGATCGGCAGGACGACCGGCGACGTGTGCAGCAGCCAGGCCAGCGCCACCTGGGACGGCGTGGCGTCCAGCTCCCGGGCGATGTCGGCGACCGGGCTGTCCGGCGCGGCCAGGTCGCCGGTCGCGATCGGGAACCACGGGATGAAGGCGATCCCGTGCTCGGTCGAGTAGTCGAGGACGTCCTGCGACTGCCGGTTGGTCAGGTTGTAGAGGTTCTGCACGCTGACGATGTCGACGATCCCGCGGGCCTGCTCCAGCTCGGCCACGGAGACCTCGGAGACACCGATGTGGCGGACCTTGCCCTCGTCCTGCAGCTCCCTGAAGGCGCCGAGCTGGTCGGCCAGCGGCACCTCGGCGTCGATGCGGTGCAGCTGGATGAGGTCGATGCGCTCCAGCTTCAGCCTGCGCAGCGACAGCTCCACCTGCTGCTTGAGGTAGGCGGGGCGGCCGACCGGTGTCCAGATGCCCGGACCCTGCCGGGTCAGGCCGGCCTTGGTCGCGATGACCACGCCCTCCGGGTACGGGTGCAGCGCCTCGGCGATGAGCCGCTCGCTGACCTCCGGGCCGTAGGAGTCGGCGGTGTCGATGAAGTCCACGCCCTGCTCGACGGCGGCGCGCACCACCCGGCGGGCGTTCTCCGGGTCGGCCGGCTCCCCCCACACCCCGGGGCCGGGCAGCTGCATGGCGCCGTAGCCGAGACGGTGGACGGGCAGGTCCCCGCCGATCGAGAAGATGTCGGTGGGCGCGACCGCGGTCATGCTGCCTCCAGGGGGTCGATCCGTGGCCGGGTGCCACGGGGATCTCTGTCCGCAGCAGCAGCCGCACCGGGCGTTGCTCTTCCAGGATGTGACCGCCGACACCGTCAGGAGAACCCATGGGCGAGATCGTGGTGCTGCGGCACGGGCAGACCGAGTGGAGCCTGAGCGGCCAGCACACCAGCGTCACCGACCTGCCGCTGCTGCCCGAGGGCGAGGAGCAGGCCCGCCGGCTCCGCGGGGAATTCGGGGACCGCCGGTTCGCTGCGGTCTGGGTGAGCCCACGCCTGCGGGCCCGCCGGACCGCCGAGCTCGCCGGCCTCACCCCCACCGCGATCGACGAGGACCTCGTGGAGATCGACTACGGCGGCTACGAGGGCCGGACGACGGCGGAGATCAGCGAGGAGATGGGCCGCACCTGGTCGGTGTGGAACGACGGCACCGTCCCCGGCGCGACGCCCGGAGAGACGCTCAAGGACGTCGGCGTGCGAGTGGACCGGGTGCTCGACCGCGCCCGCGCGCTGCTCGGCGACGGCGACGTGCTGCTGGTGGCGCACGGGCACGTGCTCCGCATCCTCACCGCCCGGTGGCTCCGGCTCGAGCCCGCGGCCGGGGCCCTGTTCGCGCTACCGGCGGGCTCCTACGGCGTGCTCGGGCACGAGCACGCCCGGCCGGCGCTCACCGGCTGGGGCCTGCACTGACCCGCGCGACCGGCGGGGGGACGGGACGGCCGAACAGCCAGCCCTGACCCAGGTCGGCGCCCAGCCGGGTCACCTCGTCGGCGATCCGCTCGGTCTCCACCCCCTCGGCCACGACCTGGGCGCCCAGGGTGTGCGCGAGCTCGACGACCGAGCGGACCATGGTGCGGGCGCCGTCGTCGGGCAGCGCCTGCACCAGCGGCCGGCCCAGCTTGACGACGTCGGGCCGGACGGTGGCCATCAGCGACCGGCTCGACCAGCCCGCCGCGACGTCGTCCAGCGCGACCCGCCAGCCCCGGGAGCGGTGGTGCTCGAGCACCGACAGCAGGTGCCCGCGGTCCCGGACGGCGGAGACCTCGCCGACCTCGACGACCAGCCGGGACGGGTCGATGCCGGCGTCCTCCAGCGCCTGCGCGGTGCCGGCCAGGTCCACCTGCGGCCGGTGCACCGACGCCGGGTCCGAGTTGACGAACAGGTCGGCGTCCCCGAGCCAGGGCACCGCCCCGGTGATCGCCGACTCGCGGCCGATCCGGTCCAACCGGGGCAGCCAGCCGGCGGACTCGGCGACGAAGAAGAGGTCCTCCCCGCCGACCTCCTGGCCGTCGACCGCCCCCCGCAGCAGCGCCTCCTGCGCGACCACGGCGCGGTCGGCCAGCCGGACGATCGGCTGGTACACCGACCACAGCTCGGCCTCGGCCAGCAGGCCGATCTCCGCGGTGATCCCGCGGCGGGCCAGCTCGACGGCGAGCGTGGGGGCGGTGAGCAGCCGCGCAGCCAGGGCCGCTCCGCCGTCCGGCGGGTCGGTGGCCACCCGCAGGTCCTCGGCCTCCGCCGTCGTCAGCTCGCGGGCCAGCCGGCGGAACAGCCGTTCGACGCCGCGGCCACCGTCCTCGTCGTCGAGGTCGAGCAGGTCCGGGGACGCCGACACCGCCAGTCCCAGCGCCCGCGCCGTGCGGGCCACCTCGGAGAGCAGGTGCGCGTCGGCGGTCGCCAGCAGGACCCGGGTGGCCCGCCCGGGGAGGTGCCAGTACTCCCGGCGCCGCAGTCGTCCGTCGGTGCTCGCCACCGCACGAGGATGACCGAGGCGGGCAGCCGGACCCGAGAGGCGCGCGGTGGGTCATCCTAGTGCAAGGGCACCAAATGCGGCGACATGCAGCCCCAGATCTGTCGTCGTCGCTCACTTGAATGTCTAAGGTCGAGTCATGGTGGTTCTGCAAGAAGCCGGGCCGTCGCGCTCCTCGCGCGGTGGGCGCCCCCGGGACCCGAGCCGCGACGGCGTCATCCGGGCGGCCATCCTGCGCCTCCTGGCGGAGGTCGGGTACGGCGCACTGACGATGGACGCCGTGGCCGCGGAGGCCGGCGTCGGCAAGGCGACCATCTACCGGCGCTGGCGCACCAAGCACGACCTGGTGGTGGACACGATCTCGGACATCAACCGGGCGATCGCGGTCCCGCCGGACACCGGCTCGGTGGAGACCGACGCCCGAGCGCTGATGGACCTGGTCGTCACCACCGTGCAGAGCCCGGCGGGTGCGGCGATCCGCTCGCTGCTCCCGGCGATGCAGTACCAGCCGGCCCTGGTCGAGGCCTTCCGCAAGGGCCCGCTGGCCGTGTGGCGCAACGCGTTCGCCGCGATGTGGGCTCGGGCCGAGGCGCGCGGCGAGGTCCGACCCGGCATGAAGGGGACGGTGACGGCCGAGGCCATGAGCGCGCTGATCGTCCAGCGCTGGCTGCTGACCGGCGAGCCGCTGGACCCTCCCTACGTCGACGAGGTGTTCGAGACCGTCGTGCTGCCGCTGCTCCGCAACGCCCGGCCGGCCGGCTGACTCACCAGCCGAGCGTCCCCGGCTCCCCCTTGAACGGGCCGACGACCTCGTCGGTGATCCAGCCGCCGTAGAAGTCGCCGGCCTGCGCCCGTACGGTCTCCCCGTCGACCACCGCGCGGTCGACCCGGCTCGGGTAGAAGGCGACCGCGCCGCGCAGGGCGGCGTAGCGCTCGACCGGGTCCTCGTAGGACCAGGCCACGCCCGGGTACCGCCGTCCGTCGACGACGGCGTCCCAGTAGGTGGCCGCGCCCTTCCACTCGCACCACGAGCTGCCGGCAGCGCGCTGCAGGACGCCCTCGGCGACGTCCTCGCGGGGGACGTAGTAGACCGGCGGATGGCTGGTCTCGCAGACGCGCACCGCGCGGTCGGTGCTCGCCACCACCCGGCCGCCGAGCTCGACGACGACCCGCCGCGCGGTCACCTCGGCCGAGGGCGGGCGCGGGTAGTCCCAGACCGACTCCTGCCCCGGGCCGACGGGGTCGGGGCGCGGGTGACGCACGTCAGTCGTTGCGGTGCCGGACCTTCTGGACCACGACGAGGGTCATGAGCAGGCCGACCGCGCCGACCGCCGCCATGCCCACCGGCGTCTGCAGGAACTGCTGGACGACGGCCTGCCCCTGCGACTTCAGTCGCTGGGGGCTGCTCCGGTAGACCAGGTGGTCCAGGGTGGCCGCGAGCGACTCACGGGCGGCGTCGATCTCCAGCTGGATCTGTCGAGGGTCGCGAGGCACGGCCGACAGCCTGCCAGACGGCGCCGTTCGGGGCGCGCCCGTCGGCCGGAGGCCACCCCGCACGGGCGGCTCCCCGAACCCGCTGGCTCCGCTCCCTATGCTCGGGGGTCACGCGGGAGTGGTGTAACGGCAGCCACGCCAGACTTAGGATCTGGTGCCTTCGGGCGTGGGGGTTCGACTCCCCCCTCCCGCACCCCGGCCGACGCTGCGCCCTGCAGCGCCTCGGCCCAGCCGGGCCGCCCTCCGGGTCCTCCCCGGTCGATCGGCCACTCCACCGAACAGCCACCACCGCCACCTGGTCCCGGCCGCCGACACGCCACCGCTCCCCCACCTGCACGAGGCGTGAGGGCGCGTCGATCCGAGAGCAGGATCACAGGGTTGCATCACCGCAGCTCAGCGGCTTGCTGAGCGTGAGCGACCCTGAACGCGCAGCGACAGGAACCCGTAGCCTGGTCAGGTAGGCCCGTCGCGCACCGCTGCCCGGCCCGGCCGCCCCTCCCCTGCACCCTCCATCGACCCCGTCGGAGCTCATGACCTCCCCGCGCCCCGAGACGACCGACCGAACTCAGAAGATCGAGGACAAGGACACAGACAAGGACCAGGCGAAGGGCCTCCAGCTGAGCGCCACCCAGGTCGCCGCAGGTGCCCTGGCCTCGGTCTCCTCGGCCGTGGTGGCCTCCTTCTTCGGCCTCGCCGGCACCCTGATCGGCGCCGCGCTGGCCAGCGTGATCAGCACCGTCAGCGCCGCCCTCTACAGCAGCTCGCTGCGCAAGACGAACGAGAAGCTGCGCATCGCCCGCAGCCAGCTCACCGGGCGCCAGTCGCCGGTCGCGGACACCGAGGACGCCCCGGCCCCGCCGGCGACTCCCGCGACCCAGGTGCTGCCCGCGCACCTCGACCCCCGCCGCGCCCCGGCCCGGCGTCTCCGGCCCCGCTGGACGAGGGTGGCGGTCTACGCCGCCGCCGTCTTCGTCATGGCCATGGGCGTCATCACCGGCATCGAGCTGATCGGGCAGAAGCCGGTGTCCGCGCTCGTCGGTGGCACGCAGACGTCGCAGGAGACCACGATCGGCGCGATCACCAACGCGTCGTCGTCCTCCGACGTGCAGCAGGAGGAGGACCCGTCGTCGCCGTCCTCCACCACCGCGCCGGCGACCGGGACGAGCGCGCCGACCACCGGCTCCGACGAGGAGTCGGCGTCGTCGGACGAGGACGAGACGTCCGACAGCGACGGGACCGGGTCGGCCACGCCGACGCGGACCTCGGAGGCGCAGCCGACCACCAGCAGCGAGCCGACGGGCTCGTCGCGGGACTCGTCCGAGCAGGGCTCCTCCCAGGACTCGTCCTCGGAGGACGACAGCTCCCCAGCGGCCGGGGCCGAACCGACCCCCTGACCCGACGCGGAGACGCCCGCGGCCCCGGTGCACACCGGGGCCGCGGGCGTCCGTGCGTTCAGGCGTGGACGGCGACCGTCGCGTCGAACCAGGCCTCCAGCGGCTCGGCCGCCATCGGCCGGCACACGTAGTAGCCCTGCGCCACGTCGCAGCCCATCGCGCCCAAGGTGTCGCAGGTCGTCTCGTCCTCGACGCCCTCGGCGACGGTGGTCAGGCCGAGGTTGTGCCCGAGCTCGACCACCGACCGCACGATGAGCGCGTTGCTCGGGTCGGCCGCCATCCGCGCGACGAACGAGCGGTCGATCTTCAGCTGGTGGACCGGCAGGTCCTTCAGCTGGGCCAGGGACGTGTAGCCCGCGCCGAAGTCGTCGATGGAGAGCGTGACGCCGCAGTCGGCCAGCCGGGTGAGGATCCGCCGGGCCCGGTCCGGGTCGGCGGTGATGGCGCTCTCGGTGACCTCGAGCTCCAGGCTGGACGCCGGTACCCGCCAGCGCGCCAGCAGCTCCTGCACCTCTTCGACGAAGTGCTCGTCGAGGAGGTTGCGCGCCGAGACGTTGACCGCCACGGTCAGCGCCCGGCCGGCGTCCCGCCACCGGGCGCACTGCTCGAGCGCGGCGTCCAGCACGTACCGGGTCAGCGGCCGGATGAGCGGCGTGCGCTCGGCGAGCGGGATGAAGTCGCCGGGCGGGACGAGACCGCGCTCGGGGTGTTCCCAGCGCACCAGCGCCTCGACACCGCACACGTCGACACCGGGCAGCGCGACCTTCGGCTGGAAGTGCAGCACCAGCTCGCCGGTGTCGATCGCCCGGCGCAGCTGACCGAGCAGGCCCAGCCGCTCGGGGCTGTGGTCGTTGAGTGAGGCGTCGTACACGCAGACGCCCAGACCGCGGTCCTTGGCCGAGTACATCGCGATGTCGGCGTTCTGCAGCAGCGACTCGACGTCGTCCCCGTGCACGCCGGACAGCGCGATGCCGATGCTGGCGTCGACGTCCAGCGAGACGCCGTCCACCTCGATGGGCGCCTCCATCGCGACCAGCGCCCGGTCGGCCAGCTGCCGTGCGGACTCCTCGTCGCCGACGCTGGGGAGCAGGATGGCGAACTCGTCGCCGCCGAGCCGGGCCACCGTGTCGCTGCCGCGGACCGTGGCCCGCAGCCGGTCGGCCACCGCCTGCAGGACGACGTCGCCGTAGGCGTGACCGAGGGCGTCGTTGATCTCCTTGAACCGGTCCAGGTCGATGAGCATCAGCCCCACGGCGTCGGCGTCGGGTCCGGTCAGCGCGTCGTCCGCGCGCTGGCGCAGCAGGGTGCGGTTGGGCAGGCCGGTCAGCGCGTCGTGCAGCGCCTGCTGACGGTTGCGCTCGGCCTGCGCGACGGTCTCCCGCCGGCTGCGGGTGAGCACCAGCGTGAACCAGCTGACGAGGGCCAGTCCGACGCCGAACAGGACCGGCGTGGTGACCAGCAGCACCTGCTGGACGTTCCGCATGGACTTCAGCGATTCGCCGGCCTGGATCCAGTGCCGCTCCGCCTCCGCCTGGATCTGGTTCTCGATCGCGTCGAAGTGCGGGTCGACGTGGGTGTCCTCGTACTCCTCGGCGATGCCGCGGTTCCCCGCGGCGGTGGCCAGGAGCATCCGGACCGCGTACTCGTACCGGGTGTGCAGCCGCAGCCACTCCCCCACCGGGTCGTCGTGGTCATCGCCCCCGACGGAGCCCATCGCCTCGATGGCCCGGCGGGTGGCCGCGCTGGTCTCCTCGTACTCGGCGAGCAGCTCGGCGTCCGGCGTGACCGCGAGCCGGTCGACCAGCTCCTCCTGCTGCTCGAGCGAGCGCTCGGCCTGCTGCGACCACTCGGAGACCGCGGCGCTCTCCTCGACGTCCGCGGAGGCCCGGGCGTTGGTCACGGCGGCGGTCACCGAGAAGGCGGTCAGCACCAGCAGGACGGCGACCAGCCCGGCGGTCGCCCCGTGGGTCGACAACCGCGGACCGCGCCACGTCCCGGTCGCGGGCGGGCGGCGGGCGCAGGCGCGGCTGGGCCAACGGTTGCGGTGCATCGTCCCTCGTCGTCGTCGCACCCGCTCCGTGCGGGTGACAGGACAGGCATCGGGTGCCTGCCCGGCCGGGTGCAGCCGACAGCCGCGCTCGTCCCTCCGAGGGGTGAGTGCGCCGGTCAGGACCGGCCGAGCAGCTCCGCGACCAGGGGGACCAGCGCGGCGAAGGCCTGCCCGCGGTGGCTGCGCGCGTCCTTCTCCGCTGCGGTGAGCTCGGCGGCGGTGCGCTCCAGCCCGTCGGGGAGGAAGACCGGGTCGTAGCCGAAGCCGTTGGTCCCCCGCGGCTCCCGGACCACCTGGCCGCGCCACGACCGCTCCAGCACCCGCTCGGCGCCGTCCGGCGTGACGATCGCGGCCGCGCACACGAACGCCCCGCCGCGACGCTCGTCGGGGACGTCGGCCAGCTGCCCGAGCAGCAGCGCGGTGTTCGCGGCGTCGTCGCCGTGCCGGCCCGACCAGCGCGCCGAGAGGACCCCGGGCATCCCGTTGAGCGCGTCGACGGTCAGGCCGGAGTCGTCGGCGACCGCCGGCAGCCCGGTGTACCGGACCGCCTCGCGGGCCTTGAGCAGCGCGTTCTCCGCGAACGTCGCGCCGGTCTCGGGCGACTCCGGGTACTCCGGGACGTCGCGCAGACCGACCACGGCGACCCCGGGGACGGCGCTCTCCAGCAGCCGCTGGAGCTCGGCGAGCTTGCCGGGGTTGCGGGTGGCCAGCAGCAGGTGGTCGCTCATCGCACGCCGGCCTGCTGCAGCGCCTCGGTCTGGACGCGGGTCAGCTCGGCGCACCCGCCGACCGCCAGGTCGAGCAGCGCGTCGAGCGTGCCGCGGTCGAAGACGCCGTTCTCCGCGGTGCCCTGGACCTCGACGAAGCTGCCGTCGCCGGTGCAGACGACGTTCATGTCGGTGCCGGCGCGGACGTCCTCCTCGTAGGCCAGGTCCAGCCGCGGCTGCCCGTCGATGACGCCGACGCTGACCGCCGCGACCGACTGCACGATCGCGTTCGCCCTGGCCAGCTTCTTCCGATCGCCGAGCCACGAGACGGCGTCGGCCAGCGCGACGTAGGCGCCGGTGATGGCCGCGGTCCGGGTACCACCGTCGGCCTGCAGGACGTCGCAGTCGATGGCGATGCTGTTCTCGCCGAGCGCCCCGAGGTCGATCGCGGCACGCAGCGAGCGGCCGATGAGCCGGCTGATCTCGTGGGTGCGCCCGCCGATGCGGCCCTTGACCGACTCGCGGTCGCCGCGGGTGTGCGTGGCGCGGGGCAGCATCGCGTACTCGGCGGTCACCCACCCCAGGCCCGAGCCCTTGCGCCAGCGCGGCACCCCCTCGGTGACGCTGGCCGCGCACAGCACGCGGGTGCGGCCGAACTCGACCAGCACCGAGCCCTCGGCGTGGTCGAGCCAGTGGCGGGTGATCGTCACGGGACGGAGTTGGTCGGCCGCCCGGCCGTCGGGACGAGGCTTCGCCGAGGTCGTGGTCACGTCCGCCGACAGTAATGCGGGCGTCTGCGTGCCCCTTGGTCCGGCTGGGCAGGATCTCCGGCATGCGATCTGAGCTGCGGACGGTCCGGACCGGAGGCGTGCCCACGGTGGTCGACCTCACCGACGAGTGCGCCGAGTTCGTGCGCACCGAGAGCGACGGCCTCCTGCACGTCTACGTGCCGCACGCGACCGCGGGCCTGGCGATCATCGAGACCGGCTCGGGCAGCGACGACGACCTGCTGGCCCAGCTCGACGTCCTCCTCCCCCGGGACGAGCGCTGGCGACACCGGCACGGCAGCGCGGGGCACGGCCGCGACCACGTGGTGCCCGCGTTCGTCCCGCCGCACGCGAGCGTGCCGGTGCTGGAGGGCCGGATGCAGCTGGGCACGTGGCAGCGGATCTGCCTGGTCGACACGAACGCCGACAACCCGCAGCGGCACGTCCGGTTCTCCTTCCTCGCCGGCTGAGAGGACCTCCTGCCCCACCCCACGCGGCCCCGTCCGGAGGCTCGCCCCGAGCCTGAGAGGTGAGGAGGACGGGGTCCTTCCACCTGCAGGGGCCGCGCGTCCACCCTCTGCACCGTGGTCGGCCGGGCGCGGCAGGATGACGGGTGTGACCGACACCGACAGCGGCTTGTCCACGGCCCCCGTCCGCCTCGCCCCGGGTGACCCCGCGCCGGAATTCACGCTGCCCGACGCCGACGGCAACCCGGTGTCGCTCGCGAGCTACCGCGGCCGCCGGGTGATCGTGTACTGCTACCCCGCGGCCATGACGCCGGGCTGCACCACGCAGGCCGTCGACTTCACCGCCGCTGCCGGCGACCTGGCCGAGGCGGGCCTGGACATCATCGGCATCTCCCCCGACCCGACCGAGAAGCTGCTGCGCTTCCGCGAGAAGGAGGAGCTGCGGATCACGCTGCTCTCCGACCCGGACAAGCAGGTGCTGACCGCCTACGGCGCGTACGGGACCAAGAAGCTGTACGGCAAGGAGGTCGTGGGCGTGATCCGGTCGACCTTCGTCGTCGACGCCGAGGGCCGCATCGAGAAGGCTGCCTACAACGTCAAGGCGACCGGGCACGTCGCCAAGCTGCGTCGCGACCTCGGCCTGGGCTGACCACGACGGCGCACGGGGTGGCGCTCACTCGTGCGCCATGTCCTGCCGCACCCGGGCCCGGGCCTCCGCATACCGGACCACCTCGAAGGCCAGCATCGCCACGAGGACGCCGGCCAGCACCGCCAGGGCGGCCAGGGCCGGCAGGTACTGCGCGCCCAGCGGAGCGATCAGCAGGAGCACCGCGACCACCGCGCGCGGCCGGTTGACCGAGCCGACGTTGCGCAGCCGGAACCCCAGGTGGCCGATCAGGTAGACGGCCACCCCCGCGTAGAGAGCCCACAGCCCGGTTCCGGTCAACGGGTCGGCGAGTGTGTGGTGCTCGGTGTCGGCGACGTACTCGGCGACCTTCTTCAGGCCGAGAGCCAGGTAGATGACGCCGGCGATCATCGGGAGGTGCAGGTAGCTGTAGGAGTCCCGGGCCAGCCGCACCCGGTCGCTCCCGCTGCGGCGCGCCAGCACGTGTTCGGCCACCGGAGCCACCACGTCGAAGTACGCCCACCACAACGCCACGCTGACGGTGAGACCGAGGAGGGCCGCCGCGGCGATGGGCACGGTCAGCGGCAGGTCCGCGACGCCGACGCCCACGGCGATGATCGACTCGCCGAGCGCGATGATCACGATCAGGCCGTGGCGCTCGGCGAAATGGCGGGCCGAGGGCAGGCGCCACCCCGTGCCGGAGAGGTAGACACCGGTGTAGTCGACGACGAGCGCCAGCGCCCACAGGGCCGTCTGTGCGACCCCTCCGAGCACGGCTCCGACGACGAGGAGCGCCGACGCCGCTCCGACCGGGACCGCCGCCCGGCGAAGCTGTCGCCGCAGGCCGGCGTCCCCGGCCGCGGCCACCGCGTACACGGACAGGTGCCCCAGCCGCACCACGGCCACCCCCACGGCCAGGACCACCGGGGCACTGAGGCCCCCTCCCTCGTCGCCCCAGGCCTCGGGGATGGCCAGGGCGACGATGAAGAGCGCCGCCATCGCGACGAGGAGGGCCGCTCGGACCACACCCTCGTCGGCGTGGGCCTGGTTCCCGAGCCAGGCGTAGCTCGACCACGCGAACCACAGCAGGGCCAGCAGGACCAGGCCACGGAGGGCGCTGCGCCAGCCGATGTCGTCGGCCATGAAGGCGGTGATCTGCGTGATGGCGAAGACGAAAACCAGGTCGAAGAAGAGCTCGAGCGTGGTGACGGCGTGGGTCTCGCGGGTGGGCACGATCCGGGTCCACCGCTGCCGCCGAGGCAAGGTGCCGGCAGGTCCGGTCATGGGCAGCTCCTCGTGCCGGCCGACCCGGCCGGTTCAGCCCCCGCGCGCGGCCATCATGGCCGGTCCCCGACGGGGGGACGAGCGTGTGCGACACGGGCGCGGCGTTCACGCGCGCCAGGTGCCGGGGCGCGGCTGGCACTCCGGCCCGCACGGGTAGCCCTCCTCCCAGGGGAACCGCCCGTCCGCGTGGCTCCAGGCCAGCTGGAACGCCGGCACCGAGTACTCCGGTGGTCGCTGGTAGAAGCGGTTGGCGCCCAGCACCACCTCGCCCGGGTTGGGTGAGGCCTCGACGTAGAGCCGGCCGGCCCAGTCGTCCCGGACGACCAGCTCGCCGGGCACCAGGTCGCGACCGGCGGCGACCTCCTCGGCCACCCGCTGCAGCACGCCGTGGGTCGTGTCGACACCCAGCCCGACCAGCACGAGCTCGGGGTGGCCGAGCCCGAAGAGCCCGATCGTGTAACCGAAGGAGGGCTCGTCGTCCTCCTCACCGGAGCCGACGTACTGCACCGCCCAGCGGTGCTGCCGGATCACCCGGGCGAGGTGCGCGTCCTCCTGGTCGAGCCAGGCCGTCGTCTGCGGGTCGAGGGGCATGCGCGGAGCCTGCCCGGGCGGTGCGCTGTGCTGCCGGCAGGCTGTGGACGGCGCAGCCGCTGTGGAGGGAGCCGCGGACCGTCAGTCCCCCGCCTCCGCGCGCCGGGCCCGGGCGCGGCGACGTCCCTCGTGCATCGCCTGCACGCGGGCGACCGGGATGGCGTGGCCCTCGGCGACCAGGTCAGCGGGCAGCTCCTGCGGGTCGGGCAGCAGCGCCCTCCACGGGTCGCCGTCCCCCAGCCGCTCGGGCGCCGTCCGGACCGTCACGTCGCCGGGCCGCACCGACGGCAGGTCCGCCCACGCCACCGGCGCCGACACCGGCAGGCCCGGGCGGATGCGGGGGCTGTAGGCGGCCACGATCGTCGAGGAGCCCGAGCGGGTCGAGTCGAGGAACACCCGGCCGTGCCGGTCCTCGCGGATGTAGGCGGTCGTGGCCAGGTCCGGGTCGAGCGCGGCGGCACGGGCGGCCAGGGCGCGGGTCGCGGCGGCGGCGTCCTCGGGCGGCACACCCCGCACCGGGACGACGACGTGCACGCCCTTGGACCCGCTCGTCTTCACCGCCCCGGCGAGCCCCGCGTCGGCGAGCGCGCGCCGCACCAGCTCCGCGGCCTGCACCACCACGCCGAAGTCGGCCCCCTCCGGCGGGTCGAGGTCGAGCACGATGCCGGTCGGCTCCGCCTCGGCGCCCGCGACGAAGAAGGGGACGTGGAACTCCACCGCCCGCTGGTTGGCCAGCCAGAGCAGCGTGCGGCGGTCGTCGCAGAGCACCTGGTGCACCTCGCGGTGCGCGCCGAACGACCAGACGGGGACCGTGCGCACCCAGTCCGGGGCGCCCTTGGGGACGTTGCGCTGCATGAACGGCTCCTGGCCCGGCCGCACGCGCTTCACCGACAGCGGCCGGCCGGCCAGCTGGGGCACCAGCCGGTCGGCGAACGCGTCCAGGTGGTCGACCAGCTCGCCCTTGGTGACCTCCAGCCCGTCACCCAGCGGGGCGTCGAGGCTGGTCAGCCGGATGCCGTCCCGTTCGTCGTCGACCACGCGGTCCACGCTGCCGCCCGGAGGCCGGGGCGGCAACAGCGGCGGGCGCGGCTACCGTCGCGCGGGTGACGCCCGCGCCCCGGCTCCCACCGTGGCCGGAGGTCCCCCAGGAGCACGGCGGGATCCGGCTGAGGTCCCTTCCGCGACGACGACGTCCCGTGGCGGAGGGCAGAGGGGTCCTGCTTCAGACGTCGTAGGTGGCGCCGGGCTCGACCAGCTCGGCCGCGGGGAAGACCGCGCGCGCCGACGCCAGCTGCGCCGTCCGGTCGACCCAGGTCGGCACGTGGGTGAGCAGCAGGCGGCCGACACCGGCCGCGGCAGCGTGCTCGCCGGCCTCCCGGCCGGTGAGGTGCAGGTCCGGCGGCAGCCCGGGGACGTCGGGGTGCGCGGCCTCAGCCAGCAGGACGTCGACGCCGCGGGCCAGCTCGACGACGGCGGTGCTGGCGCCGGTGTCCCCGGTGTAGACCAGCGACCGGCCACCGGCGGTCAGCCGGACGGCGTGGCACTCGACCGGGTGTGCGGTCCGGACCGTCTGCACCTGGAAGGGACCGAGGTCGAACGGCGCGCCGGTGAGGACGGCGAAGTCGAAGACGTCCTCCAGCGGGGCGCCGTCCCCGTAGTAGGCCGCCGCCAGCCGCCGGTCGGCGCCGGCGGGGGCGTAGAGGGGCACCGGCTGGCGCCGGGAGCGCCCCGAGTAGCGGTGCCAGACGATGAACGGGGCGACGTCGAGGCAGTGGTCGGCGTGCAGGTGCGACAGGTACAGCGCATCGACCGTGGCCGGGTCGGCGAGCGCCTGCAGGGTCCCGAAGGCGCCGTTGCCGAGGTCCAGCAGCACGCGGAAGCCGTCGTGCTCCACCAGGTAGCTCGACGCGGGCGACGTCGGCCCCGGACCGCTGCCCGAGCAGCCGACCACCGTGAGCCTCACTCGACCGCCCCCTGCTGCGACGCCAACGACGCAGGTCAGGCTAGCTGCAGGCGCGGGAGACCGTGCTCCCGCTCAGGCCCACAGCTGGCCCTCGAGCGCGGAGGTCGCCTCCTCCAGCGTGCCCGCGTAGGCACCGGTGGACAGGTACTTCCAGCCGCCGTCGCAGACGATGAAGACGATGTCGGCCTTGCGGCCGGCCGCGACCTCCTTGTCGGCGATGCCCAGGGCGGCGTGCAGGATCGCGCCGGTCGAGATGCCGGCGAAGATGCCCTCCTGCTCGACCAGCTGCCGGGTGCGGCGGACGGCGTCCTGCGGCCCGACGCTGAACCGGGAGTCCAGCAGCGCCGGGTCGTAGAGCTCGGGGACGAACCCCTCGTCGATGTTGCGCAGCCCGTAGACCAGCTCGCCGTAGCGCGGCTCGGCTGCGATGACCCGCACCTCGGGCTTCTTCTCGCGCAGGTAGCGGGAGACGCCCATGAGCGTGCCGGTGGTGCCCAGCCCCGCGACGAAGTGGGTGATGGAGGGCAGGTCGGCGAGGATCTCCGGCCCGGTGCCGGTGTAGTGCGCCTCGGCGTTGGCCGGGTTGCCGTACTGGTAGAGCATCACCCAGTCGTCGTGCTCGGCGGCCAGTCCCTTGGCGACGGCGACGGCCTGGTTGGAGCCGCCGGCGGCCGGTGAGCTGATGATCTGCGCGCCGTACATCTCCAGCAGCTGGCGCCGCTCGATCGAGGTGTTCTCCGGCATGACGCAGATCAGCCGGTAGCCCCGCTGGCGGGCCACCATCGCCAGCGAGATCCCGGTGTTCCCGCTGGTCGGCTCGAGGATGGTGTCGCCCGCCTTGAGCTTCCCCTCCTTCTCCGCCGCCTCGATCATCGAGATGGCGGCCCGGTCCTTGATCGAGCCGGTGGGGTTGTGGTCCTCGAGCTTGGCCCACAGCCGGACGTCAGGGGACGGCGACAGGCTCGGCAGCCCCACGAGCGGGGTGTTGCCGAGCGAGTCGACCAGGGAGGCGAAGCGGGCCATGGGGGTGCTCTTCCGGGGAGACGGGCGGGGGTGCTGCGAGCGACGGGCGCTCAGCAGCCGCCGGCGACCGCCGGGAGGATGGTGACCGAGTCGCCGTCCTTGACCTGGGTGTCCAGCGCACCGGTGAACCGCACGTCCTCGTCGTTGACGTAGACGTTCACGAAGCGGTGCAGCTTGCCGTCCTCGGTGACGAGGCGGTTCTTCAGGCCCGGGTGCTTGGCGTCGAGGTCGTCGACGAGCGCGGCCAGGGTGTCCCCGTTGCCCTCGACGGTCTTGTTGCCGCCGGTGTGGGTGCGCAGGATGGTCGGGATCCGGACCTCGATGGCCATGGCGTGCTGTTCTCCTCAGGACTCGGGTTGCTGCTGCGCGAGCGCGCAGCGGGACGTGCGTCTGGTCGGGGAACGCCCGCGGACCGCCGGGTCATTCCGGGGGCGCCCGCTCCGGGTGGCCCTCCTGCAGGGTCCCGCCGCGAGCTCGCGAGTGGCGGGGGCAGGAGGGTCCTTCTTCAGTCGTAGACGACGGTGGTCGGCGAGTGGCCGAACAGGTAGGACTCGACGACCTCGACGTCCTCCTCGGTGACGACGCCGTCGACGATGCGGAAGCTGCGGAACTCGACCTCGTCATCGGCCAGGCCGGTCCGCTCCCCGTGGTGGCGGGTGGACACCAGGACGTAGTGCGCGTTCGGCTCCGAGGCGTAGCTGATGTCGGTCCGCGAGGGGTACGCCTCGGTCGCGGTGTGCGAGTGGTAGATCACCACCGGCTCCTCGTCCCGGTCGTCCATCTCCCGGTACAGCCGCAGCAGGTCGCCGGAGTCGAACTCGTAGAACGTGGGCGACCGCGCGGCGTTGAGCATCGGGATGAAGCGCTCGGGGCGGTCACTGCCCTCGGGGCCGGCGACGACGCCACAGGCCTCGTCCGGGTGGTCCTCCCGGGCGTGGGCCACGATGGCGTCGTAGGTCGCGCGGTCGATGCGCAGCACGCCGTCCAGTCTAGAAGGACCCCGTCCTCCCCACCCCTCGCGGGCTCGGGCGGTGCCCGGGACGGGGCCGGCCGATACGGTGCCCGTTCGTGGTCCTGGAGCTGCTGATGATCGCCGGGGTGCTGGCCGTGGCGGTGCCCGCACTGCTGCGCGGGGCGGTGGGACTGCGCCGGCGCAGCGGCCACTACAGCAGCGACGTCACCGCCGACCGGATCTCCCTGGTGCTGCTGGTCACCGGCCGGCTGCTGATCCTGCTGCTGGTCGGGGTGCTCTCGCTCGTCGTCCTCGTCAGCGCCGTCGGGGCGGTCGTGCGGGACCTGCAGATGCCGGGTCTGGTGTCGGTGTTCTTCGTGCTCGACCTGCTGATCGCGGTGCTGGTCGTGCTCACCTTCGGCCGGCGCGACCGGCGGCGAGTGCGTCGACGAGCGACCCCTGCAGCCCGGTGAGCCAGTAGTACACGGCCAGCTGCTGCCCCTCCTCGCTGGCGAGGTCCTCCGGCGGCTCGGTGTCCTCCTGGATGTCGAGGCGGGTGCCCAGCGCCAGGCGCAGGTCGTTGCTGGTGCGCAGCCAGGCGGTCGCCTGCTCGCGGTCCAGGCGGACGGTCCCGCCGTCCGGTGGCAGGCCGGCGCGGACCGTGGCCAGGTCGTCGGCCTTGCCCGCACGCAGCGAGGACTCGGTCAGCTCTCGGTAGTCGGCGGCCAGCTCGGGGTCGCTGCGGTGACCTGCGGGCAGCAGCCGGTCGAGCACCGGGTCGCCGGTGACGTCCTCGGCGTCGGCGGTGAGCAGCTGCTCGAGCTGGTCGAGCAGCAGCGCGAGGATGCGGACCTCGGCCGGCTCCAGCCGGGCCACCAGCTCGTCGCCCTTGCGGCGGAAGGGCCTCATGCGGTCTCCTCGCTGGCGCTCGTCGCCCGCATGGGCCGGCCTGCTGTGCCCCTGCGTGAGCTCGCAAGCTCGCTCACGAGTCCTGCTGGTAGCTGGCCCACAGGCCGTAGGCGTGCAGCCGGCTGGTGTCGTGCTCCATCTTCTCCCGCGGGCCGGAGCTCACGATCGCCCGGCCCTCCTCGTGCACCTGCAGCATCAGCGTCGTCGCCGTCGGCTCGTCGTAGCCGAACAGCTCCTGCAGCACGTAGGTCACGTAGGTCATGAGGTTGACCGGGTCGTTCCAGACGATGGTGACCCAGGGCCGGTCGAGGTCGCCGTGCTCCTCGACGGTCTCCTCCGGCGTCCGTGTCGGCGCGAGTGGTCCGGCCACGGCTCTACTGTAGGAGACCCGCCCGGGCGGTGGACCTGCGCGGCCCCGCCTAGGCTCCGGGGCCATGTCGACGGGTCCCGCCCTGCTCACCGACCGGTACGAGCTCACCATGGTCGCCGCGGCCCTGGCCGACGGCACGGCTGACCGCGACTGCGTGTTCGAGACCTTCGCCCGCCGGCTGCCGCACGGGCGGCGTTACGGCGTGCTCGCCGGCACCGGCCGGCTGCTGGAAGCGCTGCCGGACTTCCGGTTCACCGACGAGGACCTCGCCGCGCTGCGCGAGCAGGGGCTCACCGACTCCCGGCTGCTGGACTGGCTGGCCGGGTTCCGATTCAGCGGGGACGTCGACGGCTACGCCGAGGGCGAGCTGTTCTTCCCCGGCTCTCCCGTGCTGACCGTCCGCGCACCGTTCGCCGAGGGGGTGCTGCTGGAGACCCTGGTGCTCTCGGTGCTCAACCACGACAGCGCGATCGCCTCCGCCGCGGCGCGGATGGTCACCGCCGCCTGCGAGCGGCCGTGCATCGAGATGGGTTCGCGGCGCACCCACGAGGAGGCCGCGGTCGCCGCCGCCCGCGCCGCGTACCTGGTCGGGTTCGCCTCGACCTCCAACCTCGAGGCCGGCCACCGCTACGGGGTACCCACGACCGGCACGAGCGCGCACGCCTTCACCCTGCTGCACGACGACGAGGAGTCGGCCTTCCGCGCCCAGGTCGCCACGCTCGGCGTCGGCACGACGCTGCTGGTGGACACCTACGACGTCGACCAGGGCATCCGCACCGCGGTGGAGGTCGCCGGCCCGGAGCTCGGCGCCATCCGGCTGGACTCCGGCGACCTGCCCACGCTCGCCGCCCGCGCCCGCGAGCTGCTCGACGAGCTCGGCGCCACGCGCACGCGGATCATCGTCACCAGCGACCTCGACGAGTACGCCATCGCCGGGATGATGGCCGCGCCGGTCGACGGCTACGGCGTCGGGACGTCGCTGGTCACCGGCTCCGGCGCACCGACGATGGGCATGGTCTACAAGCTGGTCGAGCGCGACGGCGTCGCGGTGGCCAAGCGGTCCCTGGGCAAGCCGTCGGTGGGCGGCCGGAAGTCCGCCGTCCGCCGGCACGACGCGTCCGGGACGGCGACCGCCGAGGTGGTCACGAGCGAGCCGGTCCTCCCCCGGGACGGCGACCGGCCGCTGATCGTGGAGCTGGTCCGGGGCGGCGAGATCTGCACCCCGGCCTCGCCGCGCGAGGCGCTGGCCGCCGCCCGCGCGCACCACCAGCGGGCGCGCGAGGCGATGCCCGCGGAGGCGTTCGCGCTGTCCCGCGGGGACTGCGCCATCGACACCCTGACGGCCTGAGGAGGAGACCGATGACCCGCGCCCTGCTCGTCGTGGACGTGCAGAACGACTTCTGCGAGGGCGGCAGCCTCGCCGTCGCCGGGGGGGCGGACGTCGCCGCCGCGATCAGCGCGCACGTCCGCGCGCACGCCGCCGACTACGCGCACGTGGTGGCCACCCGCGACCACCACGTCGACCCCGGCGGCCACTTCGCCGAGGAGCCGGACTACCTGGAGACCTGGCCGGCGCACTGCGTGGTCGGTACGGACGGCGTGGAGCTGCACCCCCGACTGGAGCGTGCCCCCATCGAGGCGGTCTTCGACAAGGGCGAGTACGCCGCGGCCTACTCCGGCTTCGAGGGGCGCTCGGACGACGTCCCCCTGGCCGACTGGCTGCGCGGGCACGGGGTGGACGCCGTGGACGTCGTCGGCATCGCCACCGACCACTGCGTGCGGGCGACCGCGCTGGACGCCGTCGGCGAGGGCTTCGCGACCCGGGTGCTCCTGCCGCTCACCGCGGGCGTCAGCGAGGCGACCACGGACGCCGCACTGGAGCAGCTCCGCACCGCCGGCGTCCAGCTGGAGGGCGCCGTCCACCGCAGCTGACCGCGTGACGCCTGCGGGGGCGGTCCGGCGCGGCGGCTCAGGCGAGCCGCCCTGCGAGGCGTCCCGACGAGTGGGGGCCGGAGGCCTCCGCGAGGACGGGCGGGCAGGGCTCAGCGCAGCTCGGGGAGGGCACCTGGCCGCGGTGTCGGCCGGTAGGCCGACGGATCACGTGGCGTCGAGGACCTCGTCGCGGGTGAAGCCCAGCACCTGCAGGACGGCGTCGAGGTAGGGCTGGTTGAGCGCGGTGTGCGCCTGCTCGCGCACGTAGGGCTTGGCGTTGAAGGCGATGCCGAGCCCGGCGGCGTTGAGCATGTCGAGGTCGTTGGCGCCGTCGCCGACGGCCACGGTCTGGTCCAGCGGGATGCCGTACCGGTCGGCGAAGCGGGCCAGCGCGCGCGCCTTGCCGGCGCGGTCGACGATCTCCCCCACCAGGCCGCCGGTGAGCCGCCCGTCGGCCACCTCGAGGGTGTTGGCGGCGGCGAAGTCCAGGCCGAGCTGCTCGGCCAGCGGATCGGTGATCTGGGTGAAGCCACCGCTGACGATGCCGCAGCGGAACCCGAGCCGCTTGAGGGTGCGGATGAGCGTGCGCGCGCCCGGCGTGAGCACCAGCGTCTCGCGGACCTCGTCGAGCACCTCGACCGGCAGCCCCTCGAGCGCGGCCACGCGGGCCCGCAGCGACTGGGCGAAGTCCAGCTCCCCGTTCATGGCGGCGGCGGTGATCCGGGCGACCTCGGCGGCCCGCCCGGCGCGCGCGGCGAGCTCGTCGATCACCTCGCCGCGGACCAGCGTGGAGTCGACGTCGAGCACGATCAGCCGCTTGCTGCGGCGAGCCAGGCCGACCTGCTCGACGGCGATGTCGGCGCCGCTGGTCGAGGCGACCGAGGCCAGAGCCGTGCGCAGCTCGGTGGCGTCCGTGCCGGAGACGGTCAGCTCGAAGCTGGTGACCGGGTAGTCCGACAGCCGGCGGATCGCCTCGATGTTGCCGCCGATGCCGGCGATGGCCGCCGCGGCGCCGGCCACGGCCTCCGGGGGCACCGGGCGGCCGAGCAGGATGACGTGGTGGGGGCGACCCTCCGGGGCGGCGTCGAGGCCCGCGTCGGCGGCCGACTCCACCTCGACCCGCACCCCGGTCGCCTCCGCGACCTCGGCGGCGAGCCGTTCGAGCGCGGCGAGGAACCGGCCCTCCTCCACCGGCCCGCCCTCCGCGGGCAGCGCCCCGACGACCACGCCGAGCACCAGCTGCCCGTGCACCACGACCTGCTCGACATCGACCACCTCGACCGGGGGGAGCTCTCCGCCGGGCGCGGCGAGGGCCGAGAACAGCCGTGCGGTGACCCCCCGCCGGTCGCCTCCGGAGACGGTCAGCAGCGCCCGCGGGGTGGAGACGGCGGTCGGTGACGTGCGGGGGGCGGGGTCGGGCGGCACGACAGCCATCCTCCCGCACCGCACTCCGGCGTCCTGCCCCCGGCCCGGACCGGGGCAGGACCCGCCCCTAACGCGGCGACGCCCCGCCGGCCGGGGCCGACAGGGCGTCGCAGAGGTCGCGAGCGGCCCCGTCCCGGGTCCCACCCTGAGCTTGCGAAGGGTGGGGAGGACGGGGTCCTTGTTCAGGTGGGGTCGGGGTCGTTCGGCCCCTGCCGGCGACCGCCGGTGGCACCCAGCTCGGCGACATAGGAGTCGTGCCGCTTGCCGGCGTGTGCCTCCTGCTGCAGGCGCTCGACGAGGTGCGGGTAGTGCGCCTCGAAGGCCGGCCGCTCGGAGCGGATCTTCGGGATCTCCACGAAGTTGTGCCGCGGCGGCGGGGACGACGTCGCCCACTCCAGCGAGTTGCCGTGGCCCCACGGGTCGTCCCGCAGCGCCAGCCGGCCGTACCGCCACGACTTCGCCACGTTGTAGAAGAACGGGATCGTCGAGGCCCCGAGGATGAACGAGAAGATCGTCGAGACGGTGTTCAGCGTGGTGAAGCCGTCGCTGGCCAGGTAGTTGGCGTAGCGCCGGGGGAAGCCCTCACCGCCGAGCCAGTGCTGCACCAGGAACGTGCCGTGGAAGCCGATGAACGTCA
>DATIMX010000554.1:0-36194 GCA_035474935.1 Geodermatophilus sp.
CCACCGGGCGTATGCCGAGGGTGGGCAGACCGCCGCGGCCAACCTGGCCGGCTACTGCACCGGCGACCACCGCGGGAAGCACCAGGCCCCCGGCTGGCGCCACGACCTGGCCCCCGACGGCACCCTCACCGTCACCACCCCGTCCGGCCTGACCGCCGTCACCGAACCACCGCCCTACTGAGCGATGCCCGGCGCCGTCGCCTCAGCCGGCAACCGCATCCCGCAGCAGCCGCTCGTACGGTCCATCAGTGGGGGAGGGCTCCAGGTCGCCGAGGAACACCGCGATCACCTGAGCACTCGGCTGGTTCGCCAGCTCGGCGCGGACCTGACGCCAGGCGACCAGGTTCGGGTGCTCGTAGTCGGTGCACGCCTCGGCCGGGGCCAGCAGGTCGATGGCGTGCTGCAGCCGCTGCTCGTCGAGCACGTACGTCGCCGTCCCGCGGACGTGGCCGCAGACGGTCGCCAGTACCACCGCGGGGAGGAAGTTCGCGCCACTGTTGACGAGGGGGAAGACGTCCCCGGCCGCGGCGCCGTCCTCCCCGGCCTGTCCGAGCGCGTAGGCCGCGGGGCGCTCGTAGCCGTCGATCGCGGCCTCCATCCGCTCACGCGCGGCCGCGATCTCCTCGGGCGTCGTCCACCGTTCGTCTGTCACGGCGTGCAGTCTCCTGGCCCGTCGTCCCGCTGGTACGGCGGGCCATGCCCTCACGAGGGACCGGGAACGGCGCCCACGGGGTGCTGCTCATGCAGGCTCCAGGGACACGGCCATCAGGACGTCGTCCACGTACCGGCCCTCCAGGAAGAACTCGCCGCGCCGCACGCCCTCGACCACGAAGCCGCAGTCGGCGTACAGGGTGCGGGCGCCGGGGTTCGTGGCCAGCACGTTCAGGGTGAGCCGCCGGGCGCCGCGCTGCCGGGCCTCCTCGACCGCAGCGACCAGCAGGGCCCGGCCCACGCCGCGGCGCTGCACGGCCGGGTCGACCGCCAGCCCGTTCACCTGGAGCACATGCCGGTGGGACGGCAGGGCCGTGGGCCGGCGCAGCTTCACGTAGCCGACCACCGCGCCGTCGAGCTCGGCCACGAGGACGTCCTCGGGCGGGTCCTTCTCGAAGAAGTCGACGTCCTCCGGCCACGGCGGCGCAGGGGCCACGGCCGGTGACCACGTCACCCGGTCGAGGGCCGCGAGCCGGCGCTCGTCGTCCCTCCTGGCGGTCCGGACGGTGACCACCTCGCGTTCCCGGACTCCGCCCACCCGGCGACGCTAACCGGCGGCGATGGGTTCGGCCCGGCCGAGAGGTCACAGATGCGGGACGACGAGGACGGGAGGGTCCGATGGCCGGGGCGATCGCGGGGATGACGGTGTCGCCGGACGGCTTCGTGCAGGACGCCGAGGGCAGTGCGGCCGCGCTGTACACCGACCTCACCGACCTGCAGGACTTCCCGTACATGCAGGCGATGCAGGACGGAACCGGCGCCGGGCTGCGGCTGTTCGACGGCACGCCACCGGTCGCCCTGGACATGGAGGAGCTCGGTGTCGACGACGTCGGCGCACGGACCAGCCTGCGGTTCCGGGTGCTGCGGTCGGGCTGAGCCGGCGCGTCAGAGCCGAGCCCAGAAGCGCTCGAGGACGGCGGCCGCACGCTGCGGGTCCTCCACCATCCACCAGTGCCCGAGGCCGTCGAGCACCTCGACCCGGGCACCGGCGCGGGACGCGGCGCGGCGCCGCTGGGCGTCGGTGCCGACGAAGGAGTCCTCCGACGGGAGCAGCGCCAGCCCGGGGCGGGCGGCGGCGGCCTCCAGGGACCGGCCCGCCTCGGCCATGGCCGGCTGGGCCGCCGAACGGTAGAGCGCCAGGACAGCGCGGGCCATGCCGTCGTCCTGACCGGCGGCCACCTGCTCCGCGACGTCCTGCGGGAAGCCGAAGGAGACCAGCCGTGCGGTTTTGTCGGCGGCACTGCCGCCCAGCATCTGCGCGATTGCCTCCTCGCCGACGCCCGGCTGCTGCCACGCCTGCGCCAGGTCGTGCCACACGTAGTCCGCGTCGAAGGCGCCGATCGCGTCGCTGACCCAGCTGCGCAGCAGATCGGGCCGCGTCATGGCCACGTTCACCACGTGGGCGCCACCCCAGTCGTGGCCGACGAGGTCGACCGGCTCGCCGATCCGCTCGAGCTCCCCGACCAGCCAGTCGCGGTACTCGGGCATCGTCGCCCCGAAGTCCGCGGGCAGGGGAGCACCGAAGCCGGGCGGGGCCAGCCGGACGACGTCCCGCTGCAGGAAGCCGACGAGCGGGTCCCACAGCGCCGGGGTCTCGGGGTTGCCGTGCACGAAGACGGCGGGCGGGGTCGTCACGGGATCTCCTCCGCGGGGTCGGTGCCGGGTGACGGTCGCAGCCTGCCCCATCCCCGGAGGACGGCGGGACGCCGGACGTCCCGGCCGCACCGGACGACGTCGTCGACGGCCGCGGTCAAGACCATTTCACTCAGGGCACAAGAATTGCGCGAATGGCGAAATGCGCCATTCGACCGCGCATTTCGTCGTGCGCGTTGCTTGACTCCGGACCACCAGTCCACGGAAGGGGTCGGCCATGCACGTTCCCACGCCCACCAGCGCCGGCGCACCGTTCCTGCGAGCAGGGAACGGGCACGCGTCACTGCACGACGCCGTCTTCGACCGCCTGCTGCGGGAACGCATCGTCTTCCTCGGCAGCCAGGTGGACGACGACATCGCCAACCAGATCTGCGCCCAGATGCTGCTGCTCTCGGCCGACGACCCGCACCGCGACGTCCACCTGTACATCAACTCGCCGGGCGGCTCGGTCAGCGCCGGGATGGCCGTCTACGACACCATGCGCTTCATCGACTGCGACGTCGCGACCTACTCGTTCGGGATGGCCGCCTCGATGGGGCAGTTCCTGCTCACCGCGGGCACGCCCGGCAAGCGGTTCTCGCTGCCGCACACGCGGATCATGATGCACCAGGTCTCGGCGGGGGTCGGCGGGACGCAGTCGGACATCACCATCCAGGCCGACATGCTCCGGCGCCTCAAGCGGGACATCAACCAGCTGCAGGCCGAGCACTCCGGGCAGAACGTCGAGCAGGTCGAGCGCGACTCCGACCGCGACCGCTGGTTCACCCCCGAGGAGGCCCGCGAGTACGGCCTCGTCGACCACGTCGTCGCCTCCGCCGGGGCGCTGCCCGTCCCCGGCCCGGTCGGCGCCCCGTGACCCGGCCGGACGACGCGGTCGCGCGGTACCTGCGGGCGCTCGATCGGCTCGACGCCGTCGTCGACGCCGTCCCGGCGGAGCGCTGGGACGCACCCACGCCCTGCTCCGGCTGGTCGGCCCGCCGGCTGGTGGGCCACCTCGTCGACGGTCAGGGCCAGGTGCTCGCGATGCTCGCCGGGGAGGGACCCGTGGCGCCGGTCACCGACCCGGAGGCACTCGGCACGCTCGCCGGACCGGACCCCGCCGGCTCGTGGCGACGCGCCCACCAGGCGGCCGTGGCGGCGCTGGACGGTGCCGCACCCGGCGCCGCGGTGGCCACCCCGCTGGGCCCGCGGACCGTCGAGCAGCTCCTCGGCATCGCCCTCGTCGAGCCCGTCGTCCACACCTGGGACCTGGCGACCGCGACCGGACGTCCGGCCGACCTCGATCCCGACGCCGTCGGGGCCCTCCTGCCCGGCGTCCTCGCACTCGGCGGGCAACTGCAGGCCACCGGCATGTACGCACCGCCGGTCCCCGTACCGGACGACGCAGCGGCGCAGGACCGGCTGCTGGCCGCGCTCGGCCGCCGGCCGGGCCGTCCACCTGCGTGAGCGAGGCGGTGGGTCGGCGTCGGGAATCTCCCCCGCACGGTGTCGATCCGGGGGTGCCGTCGTTCGACCGAGGGGTGAGAGGGTCCGACGGGGACCCGCGATCGGTAGGAGACCACCGTGAAGTACATGCTGATCATGCGCGCGACCGACGAGACCTACGCCGCCTTCCAGGACGTCGACTTCACCGAGGTCCTCGAGTCCATGGGCCGCTTCAACGACGAGATGATCCGGGCCGGCGTCCTGGTCGCGGCCGAGGGGCTCGACGACGCGGCGAAGGGCGTCGTCGTCGACTACTCCGTGGAGCCCCCCGTGGTGACCGATGGCCCGTACGGGGAGGCCAAGGAGCTGTTCGGCGGCTTCTGGATCCTCGACGTGGCCTCGCTGGAGGAGGCCGTCGAGTGGGCCAAGCGGGCACCGATGACCGGTCCGGGCAGCAAGACGGAGATCCGCCGCGTCTCCAGCATCGACGAGTTCCCGCAGGACAACGAGTGGATCCAGAAGGAGCGGGCGTGGCGGGCGGCGACCGGACAGCTGTGAGCCGTCCGGGGGGTGGCCCCGCGGCCACCCCCCGGGCCGCGGGCGGCCGGGAGGCGGTCGAGGCGGTGTGGCGGATCGAGTCCGCACGCATCACCGGGACCCTGGCCCGGTACACCGGGGATTTCGCACTGGCCGAGGACCTCGCCCAGGAGGCACTGGCCGAGGCGCTGGTCGCCTGGCCCAGGGACGGCGTGCCACGCGAGCCCGCCGGGTGGCTGCTGACCGTGGGACGACGCCGCGCCATCGACGCCTTCCGCCGCCGATCGGCCCTCGACGAGCGGTACGCCGCCCTGTCCCGGGACCTCCCCGAGGGCGGCGCCGTCACCGGGGCGGCCGCGCCCGACCCGGCGGGACCGGACCGGGACCTGCCCTGGGACCCCGATCGCATCCACGACGACGTGCTCGCCCTGGTGTTCACCGCCTGCCATCCGGTGCTTTCGCGCGAGGCCCGGGTCGCGCTCACCCTGCGCGTCGTGAGCGGTCTGACCAGCGACGAGATCGCCCGGGCCTTCCTCGTGCCGACCGCCACCGTGCAGGCGCGGATCACCCGCGCCAAGAAGACGCTCGCCGCCGCACAGGTGCCGTTCGAGGTGCCACCGCCCGAGGAGCGCCGCGTGCGGCTCGGCTCGGTGCTCAGCGTGCTGTACCTCGTCTTCACCGAGGGGTCGACGGCCACGTCCGGGAGCGAGTGGATCCGGCCGGACCTGGCCCGCGAGGCGGTCCGGCTGACCCGCGTGCTGGCGCAGCTGGTGCCCGACGAGCCGGAGGTGCACGGCCTGCTCGCCCTCCTCGAGCTCACCGCCGCGCGGTTCCCCGCGCGCGTGGGCGACGACGGCGAGCCGGTCCTGCTGGAGGCGCAGGACCGCCGGCGGTGGGACCGCGCGGCCATCCGGCGCGGGCGGGCGGCGCTGGCGCACGCCGGCCGGGTCGGCCGCGGCCTCGGCCCCTACGGCGTCCAGGCCGCGATCGCCGAGTGCCACGCGGTCGCGCCGTCGGTCGAGGAGACGGACTGGGAGCGGATCGTGCTCCTCTACGACGTGCTCGGCCGGCTCGCGCCGTCCCCGGTCGTCGAGCTCAACCGGGCGGTCGCCGTCTCGGTCGCCCGCGGCCCGGCGGCCGCGCTCCCGCTGGTCGACGAGCTGGCGCGAGCGGGCAGCCTGCCGGGCTCGCACCTGCTGCCGAGCGTCCGGGGCGAGCTGCTCGCGCGGCTCGGCCGGTTCGACGAGGCACGGCAGGAGATCGAGCGTGCGGTGCAGCTCTGCGGCAACGAGCGGGAGCGGCAGCTGCTCCGCCGCAAGGCCGCGGCCTGGGCCTGACCGGCTACGCGCCGCGGGACTCGGCGAGACGCCGCATCCAGTAGCGGAACCAGTCCTGGCCGTAGGGGACGTACACCCGGGTCGGTACGTCGCGCCGCCGCAGGTCGTCGAGGACGTCGGGCCGCACGCCCAGGAGCTGCTCGACGGTGATCGGTCCCGCCAGCAGCAGCAGCGCCTCGCGCAGCCGACCGTCGTGGGTGGCCATCGACCACCCGGCTCCCCGCTCGGCCAGGTGGGCTCCCAGCCGGAGGTAGGCGACATCGGTCGGCTCCCCGTAGGGGTGGACGCCGGCCGCCTCGACGTAGGCCCCCTTGACGAGGCGGACGTGGACCCCGGCGGCGACCAGGGCGTCGGCGTCCTCGGGGGAGCGGAGCAGGTCGGCCTGCACGGTGGCGCCGAGCCGGTCGGCCAGGCCGCGGCCGGCGACGTCGAGCACGCAGGACAGGACGGCGTCGGTGCGGCGGGCGTCCTCGGCGCCGACCTGGAGCCGCCGGCCCGGCGGGAGGACGGCGGTGATCGCCGCGAGCCGGTCGGCGGTGCCGGCCGGGTCCACGTCCAGGGCCAGGTGGCTGAGGTCGACCGAGAGCCAGGCGTCAGCCGGAGGTGCGGGCAGCGCGGCGGCCAGCGACCGGTACTGCTCGACGACCGCCACGGCGGTGTCGACGTCGGTCACCAGCTCGCCGAAGAGGTCGACGCTGACGCCGTGCCCGTCGGCCAACAGCCGGTCGGCGACGGCGAGGGCCTCGGGACGGCTGCGGCCGGCGACGTAGCGCGACGCCGCCTGCCAGGCCAGCCGCTCGCCGCCCGGCAGTGCCCGCGCGGCCCGCTCGAGGCGCTCACTCGTGGCCAGCCGGAACAGCACCGCTCGGTCGAGGCCCACGTCCGCACCCTGTCAGACGGCCGGTCGCTCTTCCGACCCCTGCCCTGCGGGCAGCAGGCTGGGCACGTGGGGACCACGGAGGGGACGACGACGCAGGACGCGCGCGTGCTGAGCGCGGCGCGGGCCGAGTTCGACCCGGAGGTGACCTACCTCGACACGGCCACCCTGGGGCTGCCGCCCCGGCGCTCCCTCGCGGCGCTGCGCCAGGCCGTGGACTCCTGGGCGGCCGGGCGGGCCTCCGCTCGTGACTACGACATCCCGCTGGCCGCGGCCCGCCGGTCCTACGCCGCACTGGTCGGGGTGGATCCCGGCCGGGTGGCCGTCGGCAACCAGGTCAGCGTCTTCGCCGGGCTGGTTGCGGCCAACCTGCCCGACCGCAGCGAGGTGCTCACCGTGACCGGCGAGTTCACCAGCGTCGTGTTCCCGTTCCTCGCCCAGGCTCCTCGTGGCGTCGTCGTCCGGGAGGTGCCGCTCGAGCGCCTGGCGGACGCCGTCACGTCGCGCACGGCCGTGGTCGCGGTCTCGGCCGTGCAGTCGGCCGACGGCCGGGTGGCCGACCTGCCCGCGCTCGTCGACGCCGCTGCCGCCGCCGGCGCCCGGGTGCTGCTCGACGTCACCCAGGCCGCCGGCTGGCTGCCGGTCGACGCCGGAGCCTTCGCGTGGACGGTCTGCAGTGGCTACAAGTGGCTGCTCGCGCCGCGCGGCACCGGCTTCCTCACCGTGGCGCCGGACCTGGCGGGGGAGCTGGTCCCGCACCTGGCCGGCTGGTACGCCGGGGACCGGCCGTGGGAGTCGATCTACGGCGGTCCACTCCGGCTGGCCGCCGACGCCCGCCGCTTCGACATCTCGCCCGCCTGGCACTCCTGGGTCGCGCAGGCGCCGGCGCTGGACCTGCTCACCGGGGTCGGCCGGCGACTGCTGCACGAGCACTCCGTCGGCCTGGCCGACCGATTCCGCGCCGCACTCGACCTGCCGCCCGGCGACTCGGCGATCGTCAGCCTGCCGGTGCCGCCGGAGGCGGTCGACCGGCTGCGGGACGCCGGCGTCGCGGCCAGCCTGCGGTCCGGCCGGCTGCGCCTGGCCTTCCACGTCCACAACGACGCCGCGGACGCCGACCGCGCTGCCGACGTGCTGGTGGACCTCGTGCGCCGCGGCGACGGCGCGGCCGGTTCCCCGGGGTGACCCGGGTCCGCCGGGGGACCCTGCGCCAGCGGCGGCGGAGGACGTCGGCGACGCCCGCCGCCGTGGCCTCGTGCGTCAGGAGGCTCAGCTGCGCACCCGGCCGTCCCCCGTGCCGGACCCGGGACAGCGGCCGGGTCCCCGGCGACGGCCGGCTGCGGAGAGCGCAGGCAGACGCCCTCCGGGGCAACTGCCCGTGGCGTTCGGCTGGAGATCCGGATGTCGGCGTCGAGGGTGTTCCTAGCCGATCCAGTTCGCGTGCAACCAGTCGCGCGGGAGTCGGCCGCCGGGCGCGACCGATGTCGTCCCGGCGTGAGGTGGCGACGGTGGAGGACAGACCCCATGTGGCGGCGTACGACTGAGAACGGCCAGGACACGGCCGCACCCGCGGAGATGCCGCGTGACGTCGAGGCCCTCGAGCGGGTGATCGAGGCGCTGGAGACCGGCGTCAACACCGAGCTCGACGCGCACCGAGCCGTGATCGAGGCCTTGGTACCGGCCACCGGGATGGCCTACGGCGGGGTCTGGATGCCGGCCGGCCCCGGCCGGTTCGCGCTGCGGTCGGAGGTCGGGCCGCTCGTCCCGGCCATGACCGCGGCCTGGCCCGCTGACGACGTCCTGACCGAACAGTCCGGCTACGGCGGACGGGCGCTGCGCGACCGGAAGGTCGTGGTCATGGACACACCACCGGGGCGCGGGATCTGCCCCCGGTGGGAGACGGCATCGGCCGCCGGTGCGCGCCAGGGCAGCTTCGTGCCGATCGTCGAGGACGGCCGGGTCGTCGCCGTCCTGGAGGTGTACACGCTGGGGCAGCTGCCCTTCATCGGCCCGCGGCAGGAGAAGTGGCGCGCCATCCTGCGCGTGGCCGCCCACGCCCGGCGCAGCGCGCTGGCGAGGGCGGCCCTGCAGGAGACGCTCAACGACCGGGCGGCGGTCACCACCGTCGTGTCCGAGATCAGCGCGGCTCCCGACCAGGCTGCCGCGCTGCGCATCGCCCTGGACACGGTGCGGACCGCGTTCGGCTGGGCCTACGGCTCCTACTGGGTGCTGGACCCGGTCGACAACGTGCTGCGGTTCCAGCAGGAGTCCGGTTCTGCCGGTGAGGAGTTCCGCAAGGTCACCCTCACCGCTTCCTTCGCCGAGGGCGTGGGGCTGTCCGGGCGGACCTGGCGGGCGCGGGACCTGTACTTCGTCCGCGACATCGGGGAGATGACCGACTGCGTCCGCGCCCCGGCCGCCCAGCGCGCCGGTGTCCGCTCCGGGGTCTGCTTCCCCCTGATCGTCGGCGGGCGGGTGGTCGGCACCATGGACTTCTTCGTCACCGAGACGATCGACCTCTCCGAGTCGCGGGCCGCGGCGCTGCGCAACGTGCAGCAGCTGGTGTCCCAGCGGCTCGACGTCCTGCGTCGCACCGAGGAGGACGCGGACAACGCGCGCGCCCTGCTGGACACGGTCGCCCAGCTGCGGGAGGCCGCCGGCGACGCCGGCACCGTCGCGGAGCAGGCCGTCGCCCAGGCCTCCACCATGACCAACGACGTCGCCGCCCTCGGCCAGGCCACGACGGCGATCGGCGAGATCATCCGGATCATCTCCGGCATCGCCGACCAGACCAACCTGCTGGCGCTCAACGCCACCATCGAGGCGGCCCGCGCCGGCGAGCTGGGCAAGGGCTTCGCCGTCGTCGCCAGCGAGGTGAAGGACCTGGCCCGGGAGACCGCCACGGCCACCCAGCGGGTGTCGGACAACATCACCGGCATCCAGGCCAGCAGCCGGTCGGTCGCCGAGGGCATCCACGCCACCAGCGACATCATCGGCCGGCTCGACGCCGTGCAGACACGCATCAGTGAGGTGCTCGAGCAGCAGGCCCACATGGCCTCCGCGTTCGGACGGCGCGACTGACCGCGGGGACGCCCCGGGACCGTCGACCGGGTGGCATCGGCTCGGAGCTGGGGACGTCCCGCGCGGCGGCGGGCCGCAGCGCGTCGGGCAGGTTCCACACCAGCTGCCGCAGGACGCCGGGCAGCGGCAGCAGCCGGTCGAGCAGCGCGTTGCGCGGCGCGGCGATCCCGATCCAGGGCAGGCCGTCGCTGCCCAGGCTCATGTTGTCCGGGAAGCCGGGCAGGTCCTCCACCGGCTGCTCGATGCTCCCCGCGCGCGGGCCGGTCGGCCAGTACCGCGACACCCGGTAGGCGGCGGTCCCGGCGAACAGCGGCGAGGAGCCGTCGGGCGCCCGCACCAGGCCGTTCCCGAACGCAGTCCGGACAGCAGCGGACGGTCAGGCCCCGACGGCGGCCGGGCGGACCTGGGCGAGCACGAACTCGGCGACGACGTCGTGCACGGCGTCCCGGTCGTGCTCGTTGAGGACGTCGTGCAGGTCGCCGGGGAGGATGCGCAGCGTCGCCTGTGGCAGCCGTGCGACGAGGGCCTGGGAGTCCTCGACCGGGACCATCGGGTCCTGGTCGCCGTGCAGGAACAGCACCGGGATCGACGGCCGCCCCTCGGCCACCCCCGCCGCGATCTCGGGCCAGGTCCGCATCAGGGCCTCGATGGTCTGGGGCGGGACCGGGCCGCGGTGCACCAGCGGGTCGGTGCGCAGCGCGTCCAGGTACTCGGGGGAGGTGCTGAACGCCTCGGCCGGGTCGGGGGCGTCGACCTCGTCGGCGCCGTCCTCGGCGAGCTCCTCGACCCACGGCAGGGGCTGGGCCGGCGGCGCGGAGACGACCAGGGCCTCTGCCAGGTCCGGCGAGCGCTGGGCCAGCAGGAGGGCGGCGACGCCCCCGGCCGAGTGCCCCATGAGCACCAGCGGACGGCCCGGGTGCTGGGCCTGCGCCAGGCCGGCCAGGGTGCGTGCGTCATCGACGTAGACGTCCCACGACGGCATCAGGTCGCGCTCGCCGTCGCTGCGCCCGTGCCCGATCGCGTCCAGCGCGTGCAGGGCGATGCCGTCGGCGGCCAGCCGGCGCCCGAGGGTCTCGTAGAGGCCCACGTGCTCGCCGAAGCCGCCGTGGCAGAAGACGACGACCGCGCGGACGTCCCCGGCGGGCAGCCAGGCGGTGTGGTGGATGCGGCCACGGGAGCCGTCGAAGAACGGCATCGCGGGTCTCCCTCCGGGGTCGGGCGGACCGGCCCTCGCTGCGGCGATCCTCCTCGCCCGCCGCACGGGCGCGAGGGGTCCTCCGACCCTCACCGGCGGCAGCGGCCCGGCGCCGCGTCGCAGGACCGTGGTCGCCACCGCTCGGATCGCGGTCCGACGCCGAGCTGCGTCGGTCCGGGCTGTCCTCACCGCCGCGACGAGCTTGACGGTTCCACCCTGATCGGTCGTAGACTCGCTCATCTCCTAAGCGAGTTGAGGAGGCGGAGAATGAGCCCGCGAGCCGACCCCGGACGTGCGCACCTGGCCCGCATCGCGCGCCGACACAGCACGGCCACGGTGCTGTACCACCACGCCGTCGCCGAGCGGCTCGGTCTCGGGCCCTCCGACCACAAGTGCCTCGACCTGGTGCTGCAGCACGGCGAGCTCACCGGCAGCCGGCTCGCCGCGATGACCGGTCTCACCACCGGTGCGGTCACCGGTGTCGTCAACCGGTTGGAGGCGGCCGGCTTCCTGCGCCGCCGTCCGGACCCGGACGACGGACGACGGCAGCTGCTCCAGCCCGTACCGGAGCGGGTGGAGGAGGTCGCCGCCGTCTTCGCGGAGCACGGGCCGGACCTCGACCGCCTCACCGCCGGGATGACCCGCGACCAGGTCGACGCGGTGCTCACCTTCCTGTCCCGCGCCACCGAGGAGCTCGAGGAGTGCGCGATCCGCCTCCGGGCCCGGGCGCTCCTCGTCGGCGCTCCCACCCGTCCGGAACGAGCGGAGGACACCCGATGACCGTCGTCGACAGCAGCGCGGACGCGGCGCTGCACGACCTGTTCGACCGCATCTGTGCCGCCTGGACAGCGGGCGACGCGGCCGCCTACGGGGCCTGCTTCACCGAGGACAGCGACTACGTGTCCTACGACGGCACGCACGCGCGCGGTCGTCAGGCGATGGTCGACAACCACCACCGGCTGTTCACGGGTGTGCTGAGCGGCTCGGCACTCGTCGGCCGCGTCGAGTCGGTCCGCCACCTGCGACCCGGCGTCGCCGTCCTGCACGCGACCGGCTCCGTGCTGATGCCCTGGCGCTCGAGCCTGCCGGGTCGGCGGCTCTCACGGCAGACGCTGGTCGCCGTGGAGGAGGGCGGCGCGTGGCGGATCGCTGCGCTGCACAATGGTCGGGTCCGGCCGGTCACCATCCCGGGGCCGGGGTCCGTGCCGTCCAGGATGTCCCGGGCGCTGACCGCAGCGGCCCGCGCCCTGGGCCTCGGGCACCCTCCGGGGCGGGACACCCGGGTCTGAGCTCCTCGCGGGTGCTCAGACCCGGGTGTCCCGCTTGCCCCAGCCGACCGCGGCGGTGAGCACGAACAGGACCAGGCCGACCACTGCGAGCCAGAACAGGCCCTCGATCACCGCGCCGACGACGGAGATCACCAGCCACACCACCAGCAGGAATCCGATGAGTCGCAGCACGGCGCACCTCCGGTGGAGCGGGGACCCGGTCGCTCGAGCGTAGGTCCGGAGGACCCCGGTTCGGGCGTCCGCGCGCCGGGCAGGATCGCGGCCATGGCCTACACCGCAGCTGACGACCGCTACGACTCGATGACCTACCGGCGCACCGGCCGCAGCGGCCTGGACCTCCCGGCGGTCAGCCTCGGTCTGTGGCACAACTTCGGGGACGACGTCCCCTTCGACCGGCAGCGCGCGATCCTGCGCCGCGCCTTCGACCTCGGCGTCACCCACATCGACCTGGCCAACAACTACGGCCCCCCGTACGGCAGCGCGGAGGTCAACTTCGGCCGGCACCTGGCCGACGACTTCCGCCCCTACCGCGACGAGCTGGTCGTCTCGACCAAGGCCGGCTACGACATGTGGGCCGGCCCGTACGGCCAGGGCGGCGGCGGGCGCAAGTACGTCCTCTCCAGCCTCGACCAGTCGCTGCGCCGGATGGGCCTGGAGTACGTCGACGTCTTCTACTCCCACCGGCCCGATCCGACCACGCCGCTCGAGGAGACGATGGGCGCGCTGCACAGCGCCGTCCAGGCCGGCAAGGCGCTCTACGTCGGCATCTCGTCGTACTCCCCGGAGGACACCGCCAAGGCGGCGGAGATCCTCGCCGACCTGGGGACGCCGCTGCTGATCCACCAGCCCTCGTACTCGATGCTCAACCGCTGGATCGAGACGGAGGGACTGCTCGACACCCTCGAGGACGTCGGCGCCGGCTGCATCGCCTTCTCCCCGCTCGCGCAGGGGATGCTCACCAGCAAGTACCTCGACGGCGTCCCGGAGGGCTCGCGCGCCAGCCAGGGCAAGTCGCTGTCGACCGACCTGCTGACCGAGGAGGCGCTCGGTCACGTCCGTGCGCTCAACGGCATCGCCGAGGAGCGCGGGCAGAGCCTGGCGCAGATGGCGCTGGCCTGGGCGCTGCGCGACCCGCGGGTGACCAGCGTGCTCGTCGGCGCCAGCAGCGTCGGCCAGCTGGAGCAGAACGTCGGCGCGCTCGAGCGGCTGGACTTCACCGACGACGAGCTCGCCGCGATCGACCAGCACGCCGTCGACTCGGGCATCGACCTCTGGGAGGCCCCCCGCACCGCCTGAGCGGCCCCCTGCAGGTCGAAGGACCCCGTCCTCCCCGCCCTTCGCGAGCTCAGGGCGGTGCCCTGGACGGGGCCGGAGGCAGGGGGTTCCTTCTCAGGCGTCGCGCTCGACCAGCGCCGCCAGCCGGTCCAGGGCCATCCGCCAGCCGAGCTCGTTGTCCGCGGGGGCCACGGCGTCGGGCACCCCGTCGTGGACGGCGGTCAGTTCGGTGCCGCCGTCCGGGGCGTCGGCCAGCGCGATGGTGCTGGTCATCTCGGCCTGCAGCGCGGGGTCGGCGGCCTCGAAGACGTCGACCTCGACGACCAGCTCGTCGGGGACGAGGCGGACGAAGCGGCCGCGGTAGGTGTCGGTGTGCGCGGTGGTCTTGCCCCGCGGCCCGGGCTCGTCGTAGGTGAGCGAGACGCGCAGCGTGCCGCCCTCGCGGGCGTCGAACTCGTGCACCTGGCACGTCATGCCGTCGGGCACCTTCCACCGGGCGACGGCGCCGGGGTCGAGCAGCGCCCGGTAGACCGCGGGACGCGGCGCGTCGACGTGCCGGCTCACCCGGGTGGTGGTCACGGCGGCCATCGTGCCCGAGTGCCACCGAGGGCGTGGCAGGGTCGGCCGCGTGGATCTCGACGCGGTGGCCGACGAGCTGTACGCGGTGCCGCCCGACGAGTTCGTCGCGGTGCGCAAGCAGCGCCAGGAGGACGCCCGCGCGGCAGGGAACCGGACCCTCGCGCGGGAGATCGGTGCGCTGCCCAAGCCGACCGCGGCCGCCTGGGTGTGCAACCTGCTGGTGCGCGAGCAGCGTGCGGAGATCGAGGGGCTGGTCGAGCTCGGCGACCTGCTGCGGCAGGCCCAGGAGGACCTGGCCGGCGACCAGCTGCGGGTGCTGGACCGCCAGCGCTCCCAGCTGCTGACCGCGCTCACCCGTCAGGCGGCCGCACTCGCCCGGGAGAACGGCATGCGCGTGGGCGGCACCGTGGAGACCCAGGTCGCGGACACGCTGCGCGCGGCGATGGCCGACCCGGAGGCCGGCGCGGCGCTGCTGTCGGGCCGGCTCACCGGTGCGATGTCCTACAGCGGCCTGGGGACGACGGGCAGCCGGCCGGTGCTGCGGCTGGTGCCGGCGCGGCCCGAGCGGGAGGTGACCGGCGGCCGGTCGCGCTCCGGCACCGCCGCCGCCCGCCGGCGCCGCGACGAGGACGCCCGGCGGGCCGCGGAGGAGGAGGCCCGCCGGCGCGAGGAGGAGGCGCGGCGGGAGGCCGAGGAGCGCCGGCGGCGCGAGCTCGAGGAGGCGCGCCGCGCGGCCGAGGAGGCCACCGCGGTGGCCGCGGAGGCCGTCGCCGCGGCCGAGGAGGAACGGCACCGGGTCGACGACCTCGACGCCCGCCGGGCCGACCTGCAGGCGCGGGTGGAGGAGCTGACCGACGAGCTGGCGCGCACCGGGGAGGAGGCCGCGCGAACCGCCGAGGAGCTCAAGCGGGCCGAGCGGCACCGGCGCACCGCCGAGCGGCGCGCCACCGACGCGACCGCCGCCCGCGACCGCGCGGTGACCGCGCTGCGGGCGCTCGAGGAGGGCTGAGCCCCGGGGTTCCCGCCGGTGAGCATCGGCGAGTGGCTGCTCGACACGCCGGGCGCGCCGGCCACCCGCCGGTGATCACGCTGGTCGGGGGGCCGAGGAACGACGTCCCGCGGGGTGCAGCAGCCCGATGGTCGCGGCGAGTGGTGCACACGCGACGAAGACCGTGGCGAGGCCGGCCTCCCCGGCGACGACGCCGGCCAGGGGCGGGCCGAGGACCAGTCCGAGGGACATGGCCAGCATGGCGGTGACGATCCCGGTGGCGGGGGCTCGCGGTACGAGGGCGTTGCTCCAGATCAGGAGCAGCCCGATGACCGCGATGAAGCTCGCGCCGTAGAGGACCGCCGAGAGCAGGACGAGGCCGGGCGCCGCGGCCAGGAGCAGGCACGACGCGGCGAGCGTCGACGCCGTGGCCGCCAGCAGGCGGCGGAGCGAGGTCCTGGCCAGCAGCGCCCCGACGAGTCCCCCCGCGACGCCGCTGATCCCGACCAGGGTCTGGAAGACCCCGCCGCTGACCTCGCCCAGCGGCGCCTCGGCGGTGGCGACCTCGACACCGAAGGTCGCGTAGCTGCCCGCGACGAGACCGGCGAGGAACGCAGCGAGCAGCAGCCGCCCACCCTGCTCCCGTGCCACCGCCACCAGGCTCCCGGCCCCGGTGCCGCCGTCGGTGTGGTGGGTCCCGCGGGGCAGGGTGCGCACCGCCCAGATCGTGACCAGGAGGGCCACGGCGGCGAAGGCCGACCACGCCACCCGCCAGGATCCGGTGGCCAGCAGGCTCACCGGCCCGGCCACGGCGACGCCGTAGGCGGTGCCCGAGTTGATGACCCCGTGACCGCGCGCCCGGCGGTCCGCGGGCACGTGCTCCTCGACCGCGGCCACGTAAGGGGGCCACACCAGAGCCGGGCTCGCGCCGGCGACGACGACACCGACTCCCAGGGTCAGCGGCCCGGTGGCCGCGGCGCACACCGCCATCCCCGCGACGGCGGCCGCCCCACCCGCCATCACGGTCGTGCGTGGCCCCCACCGGGACAGCAGGGCGGGGCAGGCCAGGGAGGCGACCAGGTAGCTGCCGTACCCGGCCCCGCCGATGACGCCCAGCTGGCCCAACGACAGCTCCAGGGAGGTCCGCATCTGGGGCAGCAGGAGCCCGTAGCCGTAGCGCGCGAGACCGAAGGCGACCGCCACCACCGCCAGTCCGGACCCGACCAGCGCCCGCGGTGGGACACGCTCGGCGTCCGGCGCGCTGACGGCCGGGCCGCCGTTCACGCCGGCACGCCGTCGTCGGACGGCCAGCAGTCCAGCGGGCAGCCCGGCGCCTGTCGGCACGCGGTCACGTCACAGAGCCGGCAGGTGCGCAGGACCTCCGTCCGGCTGCTCGGCAGAGCGGTCACGAGGTCCGGGAGCAGGTGCTCGAGCGCCGAGCGCTGGTCCTCGCCGAGGGCCTCCACCGTCTGGCGTACGGCTTCCTCCCGGGCGTGCAGCACCCGCCGAGCCGTCTGCGTGCCCGTCTCGGTCAGGCGCAGCAGGACGGTGCGCCGGTCGGTGGGGCTCGGCACGCGGGTGACCAGCCCCTGGGCCGCGAGGCGGTCGACCAGGCGCACGCCGCCCGAGCCGCCCACCCCCACGACCGCGGCCAGGTCGGACACGGAGGTCTCCGGATGGCGGCTCAGGTGCACGAGCACCGCCGCCGCCGCGCCACCCGCACCGCATGCCGCCTCGGTGGCCGCTGCCACCCGGTCGGCGACCGCCAGCGCGAAGGCACCCACCAGGTTCGTCAGCCGCTCCATGCGGGCATCCTATGACTGACTCAGTCATATGTCCACCCACGGTGACGGCTACTGGCCGATGAGGACCCGTGCCGGCGTCCTCCGGGGCGCTCGGCACGGCCGGCCAACCCCGGGCGACCCCGCGGCCGTGGCTCCGGCGGCTCAGCCCATCGTCTTCTGGCCGTCCAGGGACTCCCGCAGGATGTCGGCGTGCCCGGCGTGCTGGGCGGTCTCGGCGATGATGTGCACGAACACGCGGCGGGCCGATCGGGTCGCGCCCGGCTCGAACCACGGCGCCTCCGGCAGCGGGTGCGAGGCGTCCAGGTCGGGCAGCGTGCGCACCAGCTCGTCGGTGCGCCGGGCGACCTCCTCGTAGTGGGCCAGCGTGCCCTCGAGCGTCTCGTCGGGCCCCAGCCGGAACTCCTCGGCCCACTTCGCCATCTGCTCCGGGTCGGTGGCCGAGGCCATGGCAGCCGGGCCGTTGACGATGAAGTCCACCCAGCCGGCCTCCTGGGAGGCGACGTGCTTGACCAGCCCGCCGAGGGTGAGCTCGCTGGCCGTCGGACGCAGCCGGGCCTGCTCGTCGGTGAGGCCCCGGACGGTGAACCGGAGGAAGTGCCGGTGCGCGGCGAGCGCCTCCAGCAGGTCCGCCCGCTCGCCGGTGAGGGTCGTGGTGTCCATGGGATCCGCCTCTCGGGTGTCCTCTCGCTGACGAGGACCACGCTAGGGAGGACAGCGGCCGGATCCTGACCGCAATGCGCGACAGGATCTCCCCATGACCGATCCGTCCGCGCGGACCCTGCGGCTGCTCTCCCTGCTGCAGCAGCGCCGCTACTGGGCCGGCCCCGACCTCGCCGACCGGCTCGGCGTCTCGGTGCGCACGCTGCGCCGGGACGTCGACCGGCTGCGCGAGCTCGGTTACCCGGTGGAGGCCCAGCGCGGCGTCGACGGTGGCTACCAGCTCGCCCCGGGCGCCGCCCTGCCGCCGCTGGTGCTCGACGACGAGGAGGCGGTGGCGCTGGCCGTCGGCCTGCAGACCGCCGCCCAGAGCGCCGTCGCGGGGACGGCGGAGTCGTCGGTGCGGGCGCTGGCCAAGGTCGTGCAGGTGATGCCCACCCGGCTGCGGCGCCGGGTGGAGGCGCTGCGCGCGGTGACCGATCCCGCGCCCTGGGCCGGCCCGCAGCAGCTCGTCGACCCGGAGGCGCTCACCGTCGTCGCTCAGGCCTGCCGCGACTGCGAGCGGCTGGACTTCGCCTACACCGCCGCCGACGCCACCCCGTCGGACCGGCGCGTCGAGCCGCACCGGCTGGTCACCCTCGGCCGGCGCTGGTACCTGGTCGGGTACGACCTCGACCGCGGCGACTGGCGCATCTTCCGCCTGGACCGGCTGGCCCGGCCGCGGCCGACCGGGGCCCGCTTCGCGCCGCGGCGGTTGCCGGCCGAGGACGCCGTCGCCTTCGTCCGGGCCGGCACGGCCGCGCTGACCTCCCCGACGCCGGTCGAGTTCCTCGTCGACGCGCCCGCCGACCGGGTGCGGGCGCGGATCGGGCGGTGGGCGCGCGTGGAGGACGACGGCCCGGGCCGCAGCCGGGTGCACATGGCGGCCGACGGGCTGGACTGGCCGGCGTTCGCCATCGGCACCCTGGGTGCCGAGGTCACCGTCGTCGCACCGCCGGAGCTGCTGGACCTGCTGCACGAGTGGGGACGTCGGTTCGGCAGGGCCGGTTCCGTCGTACCCCCGGACGAGCATGGGGACCGTTCCACCGAGGGGAGGTCGCCATGACCCGCACCGATGCCAGCGTCGAGACGCTCGACCTGGAGATCGCCATCGCCCACATCGCGCTCGGTGTCGCCCGCAGCGCCGCGGTCCGCAGCCCGTCGGCCGAGAACGCGCGGCGCGTCGCCGAGGCCGAGGCCGACGTCGACGCCCTGCTCGACGAACGCCTCGCCGCAGCCTAGGGAGTCCCGCCGCCAGCCTGGTGACGTGCTGGAACGGCTCCCCTGCAGGGTCCCGCCGCGAGCCTGCGAGTGGCGGGGGGCAGGGGAGTCCTTCCTCTAGCGTCGGGCCATGACCGGACCCGCACCCCGCATCGCCATCGTCACCGGCTCCGAGTCGGGCATCGGCCGGGCCACCGCCGTGGCCCTCGCCGAGGCCGGCTGCGACCTCGGGATCACCTGGTACCGCGAGCGCGAGGCCGCCGAGGCCACGGCCGAGGAGGTGCGGGCGCTGGGCCGCCGCGCCGAGGTCCGGCACGTCGACCTCACCCGGCTGCCGCAGGCCGCCGACGTCGTCGACGAGCTGGCCGAGGTCCTCGGCGGGGTCGACGTCCTGGTCAACGACGCCGGCACCGGGCACATGTCGACGGTCCTCGACACCGACTTCGCCACCTGGCGGGAGGTGCTGGCCACCGACCTCGACGCCGCGTTCCTCTGCCTGCAGCGGGCCGCGCGCCGGATGGTCGCCGCCGGCCGCGGCGGGCGGATCGTCAACGTCACCAGCGTCCACGAGCACCAGCCGCGGGTCGGCGCGGCCGCCTACTGCGCGGCCAAGGGCGGGCTCGGCCTGCTCACCCGGGTCGCCGCGATCGAGCTGGCCGAGCACGGCATCACGGTGAACGCGGTCGCGCCCGGTGAGATCGCCACCCCGATGACCGGCCAGGAGGACGAGGACCCGACCGCCCCCGGGCACGAGCGGCCCGGCGTCCCGCTCGGCCGTCCCGGCGACGCCCGCGAGGTGGCCGCCGTCATCGCCTTCCTGGCCTCGCCGGGAGCCTCCTACGTGACCGGGACCTCCTACGCCGTGGACGGCGGCATGCTGCAGATGGGGCCGATGGCCGGCTCGCACCTGACCTCCGACGACTGGCGCCGTCCCTGACGTGAGTCAGCCGGCCAGCAGCTCCAGCAGCCGGCCCCGGTCCGGGCCGGGCGTGGGCCGAGGCGGCGGAGCGTCGGCGAACCGCTCGAGCCGCTCCTGCACCCCCGGGCGGGACAGCACCTCCTGCGGGAGCGCGAGGCAGGTGACCATCTCGATGAGCCCGCGGAACACCTCGGCGTCGTACGTGGCCGCGGTGAGCAGGCGGACCTGTCCGGGGTCGGGCGGCGGCTGCCTCCCGGCACGGAACGCGTCCATCTCGGCGATCCGGGCGCGGTCGGCGGCGATCTGGTTGCGGTAGAACGGCGTCACCTCGCGCTCGGTCGCCTCGTCGAAGGCGCGGACCAGCTCGTCCGGGTCGCCGAGGTGATCGCGCGCCACCGCCCGCAGGACCTGGGCGTGGATCGCGCCGATGGAGATCCCCCGGCCGGCCGAGGGGTTGGTGCAGGCCCAGGCGTCGCCGACCGCGACGTACCCGGTCACCACGGGCTCCCCGTCCACGACGGTGCGCCGGTGGCAGTCGAGGACGCCGGCCATCGCCAGCACGCCGGTGATCGGTTCGCCGTCCAGCCAGTGGGCCTGGAGCGGGCAGGCGGCCACCACGCGGTCGAACCTCGCCGGGTCACGGAGCGCCTTCAGCGGGGCGTCCCGCGTGGCCCCGAAGAGCGTCACCGACCAGGTGGAGTTGTCACCGGGCAGGGTGAGGACGGAGAAGCTCCCGACGGGGGCCAGCTGTCGGCCGATCCGCCGCGGCAGCTCCGGCCCGGTGAAGTACCGGGTGTAGTAGACGAAGCCGCTGTCCTCGGACTCGACCCGCGGGGGGCGGGTGCCGAGCGCCTCGAGCCAGGCCGGTCCCCGCGTCCGCCGGCCGGTCGCGTCGACCACCAGGTCGGCGGCGATCTCCTCGCCCGTGGCGGTGCGGACCCCGGCGACGTGGGGGACTCCGTCCAGCACCGACGGGCCCGCCACCAGGCCGGTGACCTGGACGCCGCGACGCAGGTCCAGGCGCGGGTGCTCCTCGGCCGCGGCCGCGACGACCGCCTCGGTCACCGGGCGCCGGCCGGTCACGAAGCGGATGCGGTCGTCGTCCTCCCGCGGGGCCCGGTCCTCGATCGACGGCGGCAGTGGGTCGAGGTAGTCGACCCAGGTGCAGCCGGCGGCCACCAGCCGGTCGGTGAGCCCGGGCAGCTCCGTGTCCGCCACGGCGCGGAAGCGGGAGAACAGGTTGTGCGGCTGGCGGAACTGCGCCACACCCCTGCGCTGCCAGCCGTCCCACGCCTCTGCCGGCGTCCCGGGTGGGCCGGCGGGGTCCGGCTCGAGGACCGTCACCTCGTGCCCGTCCTCGGCCAGCATCAGGCCCGCGCACAGGCCGATGACCCCGCCACCGCACACCACGATCGCCGCCATGCCGACCTCCCGGGTCGACCCGGGACGCTGCCACCGGGTCAGGGGAGCGGACAGGGCCGGAAGCCTCCGCGCGGACGGCGGTGTCGCGACCCGCCGCGGTGCGACGCCGATGGTGTCGATCATGGGCTCGTCGCGACCCCGGACGGCGTGTCCTCGCATGTCGCCGACGACAACCCCATGGTCAACCGCTGCTGGTGGTCGTCGCTCCGCGTCCGGAGGACGGCGCGGCGTCAGGCGCCGCGCTTGCGGCGCTTCTCGCGGTACAGGTCGGCGTCGGCGCGGACCAGCAGTTCGGCCAGGGTGTCACCGGGCCCGGCGGTCGCCGTCCCGGCCGACCAGGCCGCGGGATGGGCGGCGCGCAGCCGGGCCAGCAGGTCCGCGGCGCGAGCGGCGTCGGTGCCGGGCAGGCTGAGCACGAACTCGTCGCCCCCGTAGCGGCCCAGCAGGTCTGACAGCCGCAGCCGCGCGCTCCACGCGGTGGCCAGTTCCTGCAGCAGGGCGTCGCCGGCGCGGTGACCCGCCTGGTCGTTGACCGCCTTGAAGTCGTCGAGGTCGATGAGCACCACCGTGAACGGCTCGTCGCCGCGCAGCGCGTGCGCCAGGCCGCGGTCGGCCGCCGCCTGCCAGGCGCGCCGGTTGGCCAGCCCGGTCAGCGGGTCGGTGGCCGCGGCCCGGTGCAGGTCGCCGGAGATGCGCGACTGCACCTCGGTGAGGACGACGACGGTGACCACCGCGGTCAACCACAGGGGCAGGTACCCGGTGGGCGCCGCGGCGACGGCGCCGGCCGTGGTGAGCACCAGCAGCACCCCGACGTGGGCGCGCGCCGCCCAGCGCGGGAAGAAGTGCCCGCTGAAGACGCCGACCGACACCATGGCCGGCCCCAGCCCGACGATCCCCACCGCGGTCGCCGCGCGCCAGGTGAGCAGGCCCAGTGCCGCGGAGGCCACCAGGACCGCGGCGTGCAGCAGCCACGGCTCCGGCCGGTCGCGGCGCAGCCACAGCACGACCGACCCGGCGGCGGCCAGCCCGGCCAGGCCCCACAGCAGCACGACGGGCGACCGGTCGGACACCGGCACCAGCGCCCCCACGGCGCACAGCACCGCGCCCACCGCGTAGAGCAGTGCGAGCAGCGCGGTGCCGCCTGGTCGCAGCATGTGCATGGATCCCCCGTCCGTCCGGGCCAGGATCAGCTGCCCGGACGACGCACCGCAGCGCTGCGTGACCGACCCGACCCGATGGGGGGAGGCACCACCGCCCGTGCGGGCGACACCGGGTCTCACACCGTCGTCCCTCCGGTACGCAGGGTCACCCCCCGGTGAGCTCGGTGGGCACGGTGATGACGTCGACCATCGCGCCGCGGCGGTGCACGGTCACCGGCAGCGGCCGGCCGATCGCCTCGTCGAACAGCAGCCGCTGCAGGCTCTGCGCCTCGGCGACCGGCCGCCGTCCGGCCTCGAGCACCAGGTCGCCGGCCTTGAGCCCGGCCCGGTCGGCCGGCGACCCGGGGACGACGTCGACGATCCGCAGCCCCTGCCGCCGCCCGGTGCGCTCGGCCAGGGCCTCCGGCAGCGGAGCGGGCGTGCTCACCAGGCCGAGGTAGGCGCGGCGCACCCGGCCGTCGCGCACCAGCGCGTCCACGATCCGCCGGGTGGTGTCGTTGACCGGCACCGCCAGGCCCAGCCCCCAGCCGGCGACGGCGGTGTTGACCCCGACCACCCGGCCGGCGGAGTCGGCCAGCGCCCCGCCGGAGTTGCCGGGGTTGAGCGCGGCGTCGGTCTGGATGACGTCCTCCACCACCCGGGCGGTGCGCCCGGCACGGGTGGGCAGCGACCGGCCCAGACCGCTGACCACGCCCGCGGTCACCGAGCCGGCCAACCCGAGCGGGTTGCCGACCGCGACCACCAGCTGGCCGACCCGCAGGGTCGCGGCGTCCCCGAGCCGCGCCGGTGGGGGAGTGGCGCCCCGGGCCCGGACGACGGCGAGGTCCGACAGCGGGTCGGCACCCACGACGTCGACCCCGGTCTCGCTGCCGTCGGCGAAGACCACCCTCCCCGCGCGGGACCGACCGACGACGTGGGCGTTGGTCAGCATCAGCCCGTCCCCCGGGACGACGACCGCCGAGCCCGCGCCGCCGCCTCCACCGGGCGTGGTCACCTGCAGCGCGGCGACGTGCGGGGTGAGCTCGGCGGCGACGGCGGTGACGACCCGCGAGTACGCGTCCAGCGCCCCGTCGTCCACGGCCTCGCCGTCCACATGGCCGGAGGTGTCCGGCTCCGGCAGCACGCCCATGGCGCACCTCCTCGATTACGCGATTACAACGCCAGTGAACCCCCGTGCGGACGCCTGTGGGAGCGGTCATGCCGTGGGCGAACAGCGGACCGATACTGGCGCGGTGACGATCCCGGCGACCGCCCGCCGAGCGGCGGCGGAGCAGGCGTGGCAGCAGCTGCGGCCCGAGGTGGCGGCCGAGGCCGTCGCGGCCCTGGGCCCGGCCGAGGGCGACGCGTTCCTCGCCCGCGCCGACCTCGCGCTCTACGACGTCCACGAGCCGCTGGCCGCGCTCTACGGGAACGCGGCCGACGAGCTCCTCGCCCGGGCGCTGCGCGCCGCCCTGGCCGCCGCGGTCGAGCGACCCGAGCAGCTGCGCCGCATCGACCGGCGCCGCGAGGTCGACCCGGCGTGGTTCCAGCGCTCCCGCGTGCAGGGCTACGTCTGCTACGTCGACCGGTTCTGCGGCAGCCTCGACCGGCTGCCGGAGCACCTCGACCACCTCGCCGAGCTCGGCACCACCTACCTGCACCTCATGCCGCTGTTGGAGCCGCGACCGGGGGAGAACGACGGCGGCTACGCGGTGATGGACTACCGCGCGGTCGACCCCCGGCTGGGCACGATGGCCGACCTCGAGGACGTCGCCACGGCTCTGCACGACCGCGGCATGGCGCTGTGCATCGACCTGGTGCTCAACCACACCGCCCGCGAGCACGCCTGGGCGCAGGGCTGGCTGGCCGGCGACCCCGCGTACGCCGGCTTCTACACGGCCTTCCCCGACCGGACGCTGCCCGACGCCTACGACGCGACGATCCCGGAGGTCTTCCCCGACCGGGCGCCGGGCTCCTTCAGTTGGGTGCCGGAGGCCTGCGGCGGCGCGGGCGGTTGGGTGTGGACGACGTTCTGGCCTTACCAGTGGGACCTGGACTACGCCAACCCCGAGGTCACCCTGGCGATGCTCGGGGAGATCACCTGGCTGGCCAACCGCGGCGTCGACGTCTTCCGGATGGACGCCGTCCCGTTCATGTGGAAGCGGCTGGGCACCAGCTGCCAGAACCAGCCGGAGGGGCACAGCCTGCTGCAGCTGCTGCACGCGCTGACCCGGCTGGCCGCCCCCGGCGTCGTCTTCAAGGCGGAGGCGATCGTCTCGCCCGACGACCTGGTCGGCTACCTCGGCGGGCACGACCGCTACCGGCCCGAGTGCGAGCTGGCCTACCACAACCAGCTCATGGTGCTGCTGTGGAGCAGCCTGGCCACCGGCGACGTCCGGCTGACCCGGCAGTCGCTGCGCCGGATGCGGCCGATCCCGCCGAGCGCCACCTGGTGCACGTACGTGCGCGGCCACGACGACATCGGCTGGGCGGTCGCCGACGAGGACGCCGCCGCGGTCGGCCTCGGCGGACCAGCGCACCGGCGCTTCCTCAACGACTTCTACGCCGGCCGCTTCCCCGGCTCCTTCGCCCGCGGCGCGCTGTTCCAGGAGAACGAGGTGACCGGCGACGCCCGGGTCTCCGGGTCGGCCGCGTCCCTGTGCGGCATCGAGGCCGCGCTCGAGGACGGCGACGACGCCGCGCTGGACGCCGGGGTCCGCCGCCTGGTGCTGCTGTACGCGGTCGTCTACGCCCACGGCGGCATCCCGCTGCTGTACATGGGCGACGAGCTGGCGCTGCGCAACGACCCCGGCTACCTCGCCGACCCCGCGCTCGCCCCGGACAACCGCTGGATGCACCGCCCGCCGATGGACTGGGACGCCGCCGCCCGGCGCCGCGACCCGGCGACCCTCGAGGGCCGGGTGTGGCGGGAGATCCGCCTACTGGGCGAGGTGCGCCGCGCGCAGCTGGCGCTGCGCGGCGGGGTCGAGTCGGCGGTGGTGGACGCCGGCAGCGACGCCGTCCTGGTCTGGCGGCGCAAGCACCCGCGCAGCGGCACCTTCGTCGGGCTGGCCAACTTCTCGCCGTCGCCCCAGGCGGTGGACGCCGACACCGTCACCGGCTTCGGCAGCTTCGAGCAGGTGCACGGCAGCGACGGCGTCCTCCCGGTGCGCGACGGGCAGGTCGTCGTCCCCGGGCTCGGCTTCGCCTGGTACGCCGAGCCGTGACCGGGCCGACCGGGTCTCCGGCCCACCCGCCGCCCCCGGTAGCCGGCGCCACCCACGGTGTCGAGGAGGAGTTCCACCTCGTCGACCCCGACACCCTCGCGCTCACCCCGAGCACGACGGTCGTGCGGGCCGCCCTCGCCGGCGATGCGGGGGAGCACGTCCACCCCGAGATCGTCACCACGCAGCTGGAGACCTCCACCGGGATCTGCACCACGCTCGCCGAGCTGCGCGCCCAGCTCGCCGCCACCCGCGCCGAGGCCGCGGCGGCCGCCGCCCGCGACGGGCTGGTGCCGTTCCCCGCCTCCACCCACCCCTTCGGCACCTGGCGCGAGCAGCGGATCACCGGCGCACCCCGGTACGAGGCGATGGTGGAGCGCTGGGGCGGGCTGGCCGACCGGCAGGACATCTGCGGGTGCCACGTGCACGTCGGCGTCCCCGACCTCGGGACGGCGGTGGCGGTGATGGACCGCGCCCGCCCCCACCTGCCGGTGCTGCTCGCGATGACCGGCAGCTCGCCGTTCCACGACGGCGCGGACACCGGCTACGAGTCCTGGCGCACGCTGTGGTGGTCGCACTGGCCCAACGCCGGGCCGCCGGAGCCGATGGGCACCGGGCAGCGGTTCCGCGAGGTCCTCGACGGGCTGGTGCGCTCCGGGGTCGTCGAGGACGGCCGGCACCTGTACTGGGACGTGCGGCCGTCCGCGCGCTGGCCGACGCTGGAGTTCCGGCTGGCCGACGTCTGCACCGACCTCGACGCCGCCGTCCTGCACGCCGCGCTGGTCCGCTCGCTGGTGCGGGTGCTCGCCGGTCGCGCGGAACGTGCCGAGCCGGTCTCCGAGGTGCGCCCCGAGCTGCTGCGCGCCGCCCGCTGGCGGGCCGCCCGCGACGGGTTGCGCGGTGAGCTGTTCGACCCGGTGCGTGGCGAGCCGGTCGCCGCGCGGGACGCCGTCGACGCACTGGTCGCCGAGCTCGCCGACGACCTGCGCGCGCACGGCGAGGAGGACGACGTCGCCGCGCTGCTGGACCGGCTGTGGGCGCACGGCACGTCGGCCACCCGGCAGCGGGACACCTGGGCCGCGACCGGCGACCGTCGCGCGGTCGCCGCCGCGGTGGTGCGGGACGGCGCCGCCGGCATCGGGTGAGACGAGGTCTCCCGGGGTAGGGGGCGGCCATGACCGAACCGCGTCCCCTCGCCCTCGTCACCGGCGCCTCGAGCGGCATCGGGCTGGAGCTGGCCCGCCAGTTCGCCGAGCACGGCTTCGACCTCGTGGTCACCGCCGAGGACGCCGAGCTCACGACCGCCGCCGAGCAGCTGCGCACCGCCGGCACCACGGTGCAGACGGTGCAGGCCGACCTGCGTACCGCCGAGGGCGTGCAGGCCGTGTACGACGCGGTGACCGCCACGGGGCGCCCGCTGGCCGCGGCGGCGCTCAACGCCGGTGTGGGCAGGGGTGGGCCGTTCGTGGAGAACCCGCTCGAGGACGAGCTGGCGATCATCGACCTCAACGTCCGCTCGACCGTCGTCCTGGCCAAGTCGGTGCTCCGGGACATGGCCGCGCGCGGCGAGGGCCGGGTGCTGTTCACCTCGTCGGTCGCCTCGACCATGCCGGGGCCGTACCAGGCGGTCTACAACGCCTCCAAGTCCTTCGTGCAGTCGTTCGCCGAGGCGCTGGCCACCGAGCTGCGCGACACCGGGGTGACGGTCACCTCGCTGATGCCCGGACCCACCGACACCGAGTTCTTCGAGCGCGGCGACCTCATGGACACCCGGATCGGCCAGGGCCCCAAGGACGATCCGGCCCAGGTCGCGAAGCAGGGGTTCGAGGCGATGATGGCGGGCGAGACCAAGGTGCTCGGCGGCTCGCTGCTGAGCAAGGCCCAGGCCGTGGTCAACTCGGTGCTGCCGGACCGGCTCAAGTCCGCCGGCCACGCGAAGATGGCCGAGCCCGGGGGCGCGGAGTAGGCCATGACCGGCGTCCGGGACCTGGCGCTGCCGCTGCGCGACCCCGCCGACCTCGACCCGGTGCTCGAGCGGGTCGGCGACGCGCGCATCGTGGCGATCGGCGAGGCCAGCCACGGCACCTCCGAGTACTACGCCTGGCGAGCCGCGCTGACCCGCCGGCTGATCACCGAACGCGGCTTCGGCTTCGTCGCGGCGGAGGGCGACTGGCCCGACTGCTACCGGGTCAACCGCTCGGTCAAGCTGCGGCCGGGTGCCGACGCCGACCCACGCGACGCCCTCGACGCCTTCTCCCGCTGGCCGACGTGGATGTGGGCCAACGACGACGTCGTCGACTTCTGCCGCTGGCTGCGCGACGTCAACGCCGAGCGCCCGGCGGACGAGCGGGTCGGCTTCTACGGCCTGGACGTCTACAGCCTCTGGGACTCGATGCACGAGCTCGTGGACTGGCTGCGGGAGCACGAGCCCCAGCAGGTGGAGACCGCGCTGAGGGCGCTGCGCTGCTTCGAGCCCTTCGGTGAGGACGGCGCCGAGTACGCCTTCGCCTCCCGCTTCGCCCCGACCAGCTGCGAGCAGGCCGTCGTCGACCTGCTGCGGCACCTGTGCGAGGAGCGCGGACGGGCCGAGGCCGACGACGACCCCGAGGCGCGCTTCTCCGCCGAGCAGAACGCCGCGGTCGTCGTCGACGCCGAGCGCTACTACCGCGCGATGGTGCAGGGCTCGGCCGAGTCGTGGAACGTGCGCGACGTCCACATGGTCGACGTCCTCGACCGGCTGCTCGCCCACGCGGGGGACAGGGCCGTCGTCTGGGAGCACAACACGCACATCGGCGACGCCCGCGCCACCGACATGGCCGACGCCGGGATGACCAACGTCGGGCAGCTGCTGCGGGAGCGCCACGGCGTGGACGACGTCGTCCTCGTGGGCTTCGGCGGGTACCGCGGCGGCGTCATCGCCGGCAGCGAGTGGGGCGCGCAGATGCAGCGGATGCCGGTGCCCGAGGCCCGGCCCGGCAGCATGGAGGCGCTGCTGCACGAGGAGGTCGGCCGCCACGCGCTGCTCGTCTGGTCGCGCGACGGCTCCCGGCCGGCCGAGCTGGAGCGGCGGCTGGACCACCGGGCGATCGGCGTGGTCTACCGGCCCGAGCGGGAACGGTGGGGCAACTACGTGCCGACCGTGCTGGGGGAGCGCTACGACGCCTTCCTGTACCTGGAGGACACCTCGCCGCTGCAGCCGCTGCACCTCGAGCGGGCCGACGAGCACGTGCCGCCGCTGGCGCACGCGGTCTGATGGCGCTCCGGCACGCCGCAGAGGGGCGGCTCGGCGCCCGGCCGGTGACCGCGCCGGCCGCGGCGCCGTACCCGCCGGGGGTCCGCACGCTGGAGCTGGGACCGCACGCGCAGGCGCAGCTCGTCGTCCCCGACGGGCCACCCCGGCCGCGGCCACTGCTGGTGTTCTTCCACGGCGCGGGCGGGACGGCGGGGCAGTCCGTGGGGCTGGTCGGGGACCCGGCCACCGCCCGCGATGCGCTGGTGCTCGCCCCGTCGTCGGTCGCCGCCACCTGGGACCTCATCGCCGGCGGCCTCGGCCGGGACGTCGCGGTGCTCGACGCCGCCCTCGAGCAGGTCTTCGCCCGCCAAGCGGTCACCGGGGTGGCGTTCGGGGGCTTCTCCGACGGCGCCTCGTACGCGCTCAGCCTCGGGCTGGCCAACGGGGACCTCGCCGGGGCGGTGCTCGCCTTCTCGCCGGGGTTCGCCGTCCCGCCGCGGCGGGTCGGCCGGCCGCGGATCTGGATCTCGCACGGCACCGACGACCGCGTGCTGCCCGTCGCGCGGTGCGGACGGCGGCTGGCCCGCGAGCTCGGCACCGGCGGGTACGACGTCACCTACGAGGAGTTCGACGGCGGCCACGTCGTCCGGCCCGGAGACGTGACCGCCGCCCTCACCCTCTGGCTCGGCGAGCCCGGCCGTTAGGCGGACCGGCGCTCGGTCAGGTCCGTCTCCGGGGCGGTCGCGTCCTTGGGGCCGCCGGTCTTGGAGACCGCGAAGCCGGACCCCAGCGCTTCCAGCGCCAGCCGCCCGTACACCTGCTGCTGGGTGGCCACCCGCTCGGCGCGGCCGCGGCCCAGGAAGCTGACCATCCAGTGCAGCACCGCGGTCAGCCGGCTCTTGAAGCCCACGATGTACATCAGGTGCACGACCAGCCACAGCACCCAGGCGAAGAAGCCCTCGAACTTGAGGTTCTTGATGTCGGCGACGGCGGAGAAGCGGGAGATCGTCGCCATGTTGCCCTTGTCGCGGTAGTGGAACGGGCCCTGCGGGTGCTTGCCGGCGATCCGTCGCTGGATCGCCTCGGCGGCGTACCGCCCACCCTGGATCGCGACCTGGGCCACGCCGGGCAGCTTGTCCAGCGCCATCATGTCGCCGACGACGTGCACCTCGGGGTGCCCGGGCAGGGTGAGGTCGGGCAGCACGTTGATCCGGCCGGCGCGGTCGATCTCGGCGCCGGACTGCTCGGCGAGCAGCCGCCCCAGCGGACTGGCCTGGACGCCGGCCGCCCACACCTTGGTGGCCGCCTGGATGCGGCGGACCTGCCCGTCGCGGTCCTTGACCTCCAGGCCTTCGGCGTCGAGGTCGGTGACCATCGCGCCGAGCTGGACCTCGACGCCGATCTCGTTGAGGTGCCGGCGGGCGCGCTCGCCGAGCTTCTCGCCGAACGGCGGCAGGACCTGCGGAGCGGCGTCGAGCAGGATCACCCTGGCCTGCGTCGGGTCGATGGTGCGGAAGTCGCGGCGCAGCGTGCGGTGGGCGAGCTCGGCGATCTGGCCGGCCATCTCCACACCGGTCGGGCCGGCGCCCACCACGACGAAGGTGAGCAGCCGGTCGCGCTCGGCCGGGTCGGTGGCGAGCTCGGCGAGCTCGAAGGCGCCGAAGATGCGGCCGCGCAGCTCCAGGGCGTCGTCGATGCTCTTCATGCCGGGCGCGAACTCGGCGAAGCGGTCGTTGCCGAAGTAGGACTGCCCGGCACCGGCGGCGACGATCAGCTCGTCGTAGGGGTGCACCGTGCTGCGGCCCAGGATGGTCGAGGTGACCGTGCGGGCGGCCAGGTCGACGCCGGTGACCTCGCCGAGCACGACGCGGGCGTTCTCCTGGTGCCGCAGGATCTCGCGGGTGGCCGGTGCGATCTCGCCCTCGGAGAGGATGCCGGTGGCCACCTGGTACAGCAGCGGCTGGAACAGGTGGTGGCTCGTCTTGCCGATGACGGTGACGTCGACGGGGGCCCGCCTGAGCGCCTTGGCGGCGAACAGCCCACCGAAGCCGGAGCCGACGATGACGACCCTGGGCCGACCGGACGAGGAGGCGCCGACGGGGTCGGCCACAGGTGATGTCGTCATGATGAATCAGTCTCCCACCTCGGTGTCCCCGGGGCGCGGACGCCTCGGAGCGATCCAGGTCACTGTCCGCCGTCCTACCCGCTGGTGAGCGGCTCACGCGGCCGCGGTAGACCGGTTCGGTGCCGAAACCCGGACCCCGGCCGGTCCTCGTCCCCGGACTCGGGCTCGACGAGCGCTCCTCGGCCCGGCTGCGAGAGCTGTTGCCCGCCGACGTCGTCCTGCTGCCGGGGATGGGGTTGCCGGGGCCGGTGCCGCCGCTCGAGGAGCTCGCGGCCGGGCTGCGTGCCGGACTCGGCGAGGGGCCGGTGCTGCTGGTCGGCCACTCGCAGAGCTGTCAGGTGGCCGCCGCCGCGGCCGGGGATCCCCGGGTCGCCGGGCTCGTGCTGCTCGGGCCCACCACCGACCCGCGGCTGCGGTCGGCCGCGGGGCTGGTCCGGCGGTGGGTGGCGATGGCGGTCCGCGAGCGGTGGCCGCACGCGCTGCGTGCGCTGCCGCAGTGGCTGCGCACCGGACCCCGGGCCATGCGGCAGCTGTGGGCCGTGGCCTCACCCGACCGGATCGACGCCCGGCTGGGGGTGGTCCGGGTGCCGGTGACCGTCGTCCGCGGCACCCGCGACCGGCTCTGCCCGCACGACTGGGTCGCGGCCGTGACGGCGGCCGCGCCGGACGGCCGGCTCGTCGAGATCCCCGGGGCGGCCCACCTGACCCCCATGACCCACCCGGAGCAGGTGGCGGCGCTGCTGCGGGAGGCGGCCGGCCGGACCGGGGCAGGGGGGCTCCGACCTGGTGCCTGATCGGCTGGGACACCCGGGCGGGTGGCCGCTGCGTGACACGATGTGCTCGTGGCCCACTCCTCCGCCTCGGCCGGCGCGCTGCTGCGGCACGTCCGCACCGGCCGCGCGCGCAGCCGGGCCGAGCTGGTCGCGCTGACCGGCGCCTCGCGGAACACCGTCAGCGCCCGCGTCGACCAGCTGATCGCGGCCAACCTGCTCGCCGAGGGCGGGCGCGGCTGGAGCACCGGCGGCCGGCCGCCGACCCTGCTGCGGTTCAACAGCCGCGCCGGGTGCGTGCTCGCGGTGGACCTGGGGGTGACCAGCGTCGACGTCGCCGTCACCGACCTCTCGGCCGAGATCCTGGCCACCATCGGCCACCCGATCGACATCGCCGACGGCCCCGGCCCCGTGCTGGCCGAGGTCGACCGGCTGGCCCAGCTGGTCCTCGCCGAGGCCGGTCTGGAGCCGGCCGACGTCTGCGCCGTGGGCGTCGGCGTCCCCGGGCCGGTGGAGCACTCCAGCGGGCGCCCCTTCCACCCGCCGATCATGCCGGGCTGGCACGACTTCCCGATCCCGAGGGCGTTCGGCCGCTACGAGTGCCCGGTCTACGTCGACAACGACGTCAACGTCATGGCGCTGGGGGAGATGGGCGCCGCCGGGTCGGTGCAGGACGTGCTCGTGGTCAAGGTCGGCACCGGCATCGGCTGCGGCGTCATCGTCGACGGCCGGGTCTACCGCGGCGCGCAGGGCAGCGCCGGGGACATCGGGCACATCCACGTGAGCACGCCCGACGGGCGGGTCGTGACCTGCCGCTGCGGCCAGGAGAACTGCCTCGAGGCGCTCGCCGGCGGTGGCGCGCTGCTGCGCGACGCCGTGACGGCGGGGCTGCCGGTCGGCACCACGCGCGAGGTCGTGGAGCGCGCGGCGCAGGGCGACGGCGCGGCGATCGAGCTGGTCCGCGAGGCCGGCCGCACGATCGGCACGGTGCTCGCGGCGCTGGTCAACTTCTTCAACCCCCACCGCATCGTCATCACCGGCGGCGTGGCGCAGGCCGGCGTCCCGCTGCTGGCCGGGATCCGCGAGTCGGTCTACCGGCGCTCGATGCCGCTGGCCGCCCGCGCGCTGGAGATCACCGTGAGCGCGGCTCCGGAGCTCTCCGGCCGGGTCGGCGCCGCCCTCATGGCCATCGAGGGCTTCCTCGACGAGGAGTCCGTCGAGCAGGCCCTCGCGCGATGACATCGTCGGCCTACCGGCCGACACCGCGGCCAGGTGCCGTCCCCCACCCGCGCTGAGCCCCCTCGCCGCGTCCGGCGGGGACCTTCCAGGGCCGATCCGGCACGACGGCCGCGACCAGGTGTCGGGCCTGGATCGCCCGGAGCGCGCGCCACGCCTCGTGCCGCCGTTTTCGCATCTCGTTTCGGCAACCTCCGCTACGTGGCCTTGACCACATGCGATACCACGCTTATGTTCTCGCCTCAGCCGACTAATGGTCAGCGCTGAGCAGAAGTCTGGGTGGTGCCGATGTCCTCGTCTCCCTCGCCGTCGGGTGGGCCTCCGCTGCTGGAGGTGCACGGCGTCGTCAAGTCCTTCCCCGGTGTCCGGGCGCTCGACGGCGTCGACCTCGACGTCCGCGCGGGGGAGGTGCACTGCCTGCTCGGCCAGAACGGCGCCGGCAAGTCGACCCTCATCAAGGTGCTGGCGGGGGCGCACCAGCCCGACGCCGGCCGGATCAGCTGGCGCGGTGAGCCGGTGCGGCTCACCGACCCGCAGGCGGCCATCTCGCTCGGGATCGCGACGATCTACCAGGAGCTCGACCTGGTCGCCGGCCTCACCGTCGCCGACAACGTCTTCCTCGGCCGGGAGCACGCGCGGCTGGGCGTGACCCGGCCGTCCTCGGCCAACCGCGCCGCCGCACGGCTGCTGGAGCGCCTCGGCCACGCCGACATCCGGCCCACCGCCGAGGTCGGCTCCCTGCCGGCGGCCGCCCAGCAGATGGTCAGCATCGCCCGGGCCCTCTCCCAGGACGCGAAGCTGATCATCATGGACGAGCCATCGGCCGTCCTGGACAGCGAGGAGGTCGAGCGGCTGTTCACGGTGATCCGCGACCTCACCGCGCACGACGTCGCCGTCGTCTACATCTCCCACCGGCTCGAGGAGATCCGCGAGGTCGGCGACCGGATCACCGTCCTCAAGGACGGCCGCACCGTCGCCACCGGCCTGCCCGCCCGCGAGACCGCCACCCGCGAGGTCATCACCCTGATGACCGGCCGGGACATCGAGTACGTCTTCCCCGAGCGGCGCGAGCACCCCGACCCCGACGCTGCCCCGCTGCTCGAGGTCGAGGGGCTGGGGCTGCGCGGCTCCTTCGCCGACGTCTCCTTCACCGTCCGCCCCGGCGAGGTCGTGGGCCTCGCCGGCCTGGTCGGCTCCGGCCGCTCGGAGATCCTCGAGACCGTCTACGGCGCCCGCCGCCCGACGTCCGGCACGGTCCGGGTCGGCGGACGGCGGCTGCGCCCGGGGGACGTCGCCGCCGCGGTCGCCGCCGGCGTCGGCCTGGCCCCCGAGGAGCGCAAGAGCCAGGGCCTGCTGCTGGGGGAGTCGGTCGCCCGCAACATCAGCCTCTCCAGCCTGGCCCGGTTCACCCGCGGCGGCTTCCTCTCCCGGTCCGCCGAGGCCGAGGCCGCCCGGCAGCAGGTCACCGCACTCGAGGTCCGGCCCACCGACGTCGCCCGGGAGGTCCGGACGCTGTCGGGCGGCAACCAGCAGAAGGTGGTGCTGGCCCGGTGGCTGCTGCGGGACTGCCGGGTGCTGCTGCTCGACGAGCCGACCCGCGGCGTGGACGTCGGCGCCCGGTCGGAGATGTACGCACTCATCCGCGCACTGGCCGACCGCGGCGTGGCCGTCGTCGTGGTCTCCAGCGAGATCCCCGAGGTGCTCGGCCTGGCCGACCGGGTCCTGGTCATCGGTGACGGCCGCGTGCTGGCGGAGGAACCGGCCGGCGCGCTCGACGAGCACCGGGTGCTCGACCTGGTCATGGAGGACGCGGCCCACGGCGCCGCACACGCACAGCGCGAAGGGGACGTGGCATGAGCAGCACGACCGTGGCGACGGGGACGGACGCTCCCCGGCAGCCCTCCGGCACGGCGGGACGCCGCAGCGGGCCGGGGTTCCTCGCCGGCCCCGTGGGCCGCAACCTCGGCCTCGTCGTCGCCCTGGCGGTGCTCTGCATCGTCGGCACCGCCACCGCACCCGACCGGTTCCTGGACGTGGACAACGTGCTGACGATCCTGCGGCTGGCCGCGGTGATCGGCGTGGTCAGCATCGGCATGACGTTCGTGATCATCGGCGGCGGCATCGACCTCTCGGTCGGCGCGATCGTGGCGCTGTCCTCGGTGTGGGCGACGACGCTGGCCACCCAGGCGATGGCGGCGGACTTCCACTGGATCGTCATGGTGGTCACCGCGCTCCTGGTGGGCGCCGGCTGCGGGCTGATCAACGGGATCGTCATCGCCTACGGCAAGCTCGTGGCCTTCATCGCGACGCTGGCCATGCTCGCGGCCGCCCGCGGCCTGGCCGAGATCATCGCCAACCGGCGCACCCAGATCGTGCAGGACCGGGACTTCCTCGCCTTCTTCTCCGGCGACGTCCTCGGCGTCCCGACCCTGGTCATCATCTTCGCGCTGGTCGCCGTCGTCGGGTGGGTGCTGCTCAACCGGACGACGTTCGGCCGGCGCACCTTCGCCGTCGGCGGCAACGCCGAGGCCGCGCGGCTGGCCGGCATCCGGGTGCAGCGGCACACCATGTGGCTCTACGTGCTCTCCGGCGTCGCCTGCGGCATCGCCGCGGTCATGCTCATGGCCCGGACGACGACCGGCAGCTCCACCCACGGCACCCTCTACGAGCTCGACGCCATCGCGGCGGTCGTCATCGGCGGGACGCTGCTCATCGGCGGCCGCGGCACCATCGTCGGCACCGTGCTGGGCGTGCTGATCTTCACCACGCTCAGCAACGTCTTCACGCTGAACAACCTGTCCAGCTCGGCGCAGGCGGTCGCCAAGGGCGTGATCATCGTCGTCGCCGTCCTCCTGCAGATGCGGCTGGCGACCGGCTCGTTCAGCCTCGGCCGGCTCGGCCGCGGCTCGGGCGCCGGCAGCCCGCCCGCTCCGGCCGGCGCGGCCGGCACGGTCCCCGGCGGCGCGACGCCCGGCGGTCCCGGCGGCCCCGCGCCCGGCGCGACGACCGACCACCCCTGACGCGGTCCGGGGACGGCACCCGTCCCCGGACCGGCACCACCCGCACGACCCACCACCTGGCCGACGACAGCCAGGGAGGCGATCACCCGAGGAGAGAACATGTCTGCAGCGAGGCAGCGCCCGTTCCGTCGTGTCACGTCGACCGCGCTCGCCGTTCTCGGCGCCGGCGTCCTGGTCGCCGGCTGCACGAGCAACACCCCCGAGGCCTCCGGCGGCGGGGGTGGCGGCGGAGGCGAGGCCGCCAGCCCCAACGACGAGGCCGGCGAGACGGTGCGCATCGGCTTCTCCGCACCGGCTGCCGACCACGGCTGGATGGCCGGCATCAGCCAGGCCGCGCAGGCCGAGGCCGACCGCTACGAGGACGTCGAGCTCTCCGTCGCCGAGGGCACCAACGACGTCAGCACCCAGATCAGCCAGGTCGAGACCTTCATCAACGAG
>DATIMX010000555.1:0-4770 GCA_035474935.1 Geodermatophilus sp.
GGTCGGACGGCGGCGGGCGATGCGGTAGGCCGCCCGGCGGCGGCACTCGCCGAGCTCGGAGGCGCCGATCATCCGCTGTCGGGAGCGGGCCCGGCGGCTGTCGAGGTCACGGACCGCGGCGGCCAGGCTCGGGGCGGCCCGGCGCTCGGCGGCGCTGGGGCGGGCGGGCAGGACGGCGGTCATCACGTCTCCCTCGGATCGGGGGTGCCGGGGCGGGGCCGGGGGTGCTGGAGCGGGGCCGGGGGTCCGGCCCCGCTCCAGCGGTGCGGCTCAGGCGACGTCCGTGCGGTCGTCGCCCGCGGTCCGCTGCGTGGCGATGACGTCGCGCACGAGTGCGGTCAGCCGCCGGGTCGCCACCTGCTCGGCGGGCCGGCCGAAGCGGACGGCGATCTGCTCCTCGGTCACGCCCAGGGCCTCCAGGCTGGCCAGCACGCCCCGGCGGGCGGCGTTGAGCCGGCGCTCCCCCGGGTCGTCCGGGGTCGGCGAGGGCTCGAGCAGCGGGTTCGCCGGCGCGTCCTCCCGGCCGGTGGACGGTCGGGCGGCCGCGGCGGCGGCCCGCGCGGACTCCACCACCGCAGCGGGCGTCTCCGGAGCCGGCGGCCGGCCGGCGGCCGAGGCCCTGCGCCGCCCGGCGGGGTGGGCCTCCACCGCCGCCTCGACGAACTCCTCGTGCCGGGCCTGGATCAGCTCGGCGACGGTGTACGAGCCGCTGGGGGTCGGCACGTCGACCTGCAGCATGCCGCTGCGGTTGGCCTCGGCCCACACCTCGCGCAGCTCGTCGTCGTTCCCGGCGTCGCCGATCCGCGCGACCAGGTCGGCGGCGTCGGGCTCGCGCCGTCCGCCCGCCCGAGCAGCCTGCCGACCGGCCGGGGCCTCCTCGGTCCGCTCGTGCTCGAGCAGCCCGCCACCGTGGAAGGACACGAGGTCGCGGACGTGCGCGGTGCCCGGGTCGCACTTCAGGGCGTCGAACACCAGCCACTCCAGCAGCCGGCCCTCCGCCTTCTTGTCGGTGACCTCCTTGGCCGGGTCGTCGTTGGGCTTGATGCCGACGTGCACGCTGCGCGCGCCGACGATCAGCGGCCGCCGCCCACGGCGCAGCCGCACCCAGACGCTGGCTGCGTAGGGGAACTCGCGGTGGGTCTGCACCGACCACGTCTTCTGCCCCTCGATCGGCCGCCCGTTGGCGTCGACCTCGGTGACCTCCTTGCCGCGGGCGGTCACGACGACGATGCCGGGGAAGGTGAGCAGCTCGGTCTGCAGCTTGCGCCAGCGCCCGCCGGCGTCGTTCCACAGGTTCTGGCTGATCGTGATCTCGGCGTTGGGGTCGCGCTTGAGCAGCTCGCGGTTGCGCGCCGACTTCGCGGCGCGCTCGCTGGCCCAGTCCTTCAGGCCGTCCCAGATCGCCGAGCCGGTGTCGATGCCGAGTACCACCGGCGGCTCGCCGGCATCGGCGGCGCGGCGCGCCTCGGCCTTGACCGCCTGGACGGCGGCCAGCACCTGCGCATAGGAGCCGTCGTGATCGACCAGTTCGTACTTGGCGCCCGGGATCGCGCCGTACTCGTCACCGGCGCCCTCGTTGAGGTCGATCCAGTACAGCGTGCCGATCCTGTCGCTGCTGCTGAACTGGGCCAGCGCCCAGCTCTTGCCCGCCTTCTCCTCCCCTTCCAGGAGGATGCAGGGCCACGGCACACGGCCGCTGGGCTTACGGGTCTTGAGGCCAGAGACGGCCATGGTGACTCCTCGTCGACATGGGGAAGATGTCGACCCGAAAGCTATGGGCGGGTACTGACACATCCAGACGGCGATCGCGCAAGCACATCTGGCCCCTTCGACGAAGTCGCAGGTCAGGGCGGCGCGGGGGCTCTGACCGGCGTGTCGGCCGTTCGCTGTCGGCGTAACCGGCGCCCACCACGGGCCGCATCCGGACCAGCCCTCATCGGGCGACGGCACCGGCTCCAGGGCGATCGCGGCGCCACGGGCGAGGTGCCCGGACCGGGAGTGACCGGCGTCCTGTGGGGACGCGGCGCGGCTCGCTGAACCCGTGAGCAGGCAGCACTAGCCTTCGGCGGCGTGAGCGGCTTCTCCCACGACGGTCCGGGTGGCGACGCGGTGGACGCCGTCCCACTGCGAGGAGCAACGCCCTACGACCTGTGGCTGTGGAGCCAGGAGACGTCGCAGCGCCTCACCGAGCTGTACGAGCGGGTCCTCGTCGCCGGCACCCCGGAGGCGTGCCGGGTCCACGCCCCCGACGTGCTGCGGCTGACGCGGCGCCTCCTGGCGCTGCGGCTGACCGTGGTCGCCGGGCACCGGCGGCTGGCGTTCGAGCAGCGGGTGCCGCCGGCCCACGGCGAAGCGGTGGCGGCACTGTGGGCGGAGGTCTTCTGGGCGGCGCGGGCCGCGTCGCCGGACGACGACTCCGGGGTGCTGGAGGAGGCGGACGCGGCCATCCGCGGCCTCCTGGGCTCGTCCACGGCCGACCTGGCCGACCTGCACGCCGTCACGGGCTGGTGGGAGCGGCTGCAGCAGGTGGAGGAGACCTTCGACGGCCTGGAGATGCAGGCACAGGCGGCGCTCGAGGCTCGCCAGGAGCAGTACGGGCACGCGTGGGAGAAGCGTCAGCTGAACACGCCCTGACGCCCTCCCCCGCTCGGCCACGCGACCGACGGCCGTCTCGGCCACGACGTCGCCGGACGAGGAGCGCTCACGGGTGCTCCAGGGCCGGGACCGCTGCGAGACGGACCGGCGGGTGAGGCCGCGTCCCGCCGTCGCGCGGGGAGGCGGCGGAGGACGGCCGGCCGCGGAGACGGCGGGCGAGGGCGGTGTGCCGGCGTCCGGAGCCGGTGGCGCGCACGGCCTGGCCGAGGGCCCGGGGCGAGCCGACGAGGACGACGAGCTGCTTGGCGCGGGTGACGGCGGTGTAGAGCAGGTTGCGCTGCAGCATCATCCAGGCGCTGGTGGTCAGCGGGATGACCACGCAGGGGTACTCGCTGCCCTGGGAGCGGTGGACCGTGACGGCGTAGGCGTGCACCAGCTCGTCGAGCTCGCCGAAGTCGTAGCCGATCGCCTCGTCCTCGTCGGTGACGACGGTGAGTCTCTGCTCGACGACGTCGATGGCGGTGACGACGCCCTGGGTGCCGTTGAAGACCCCGTTGGCGCCCTTGTCGTAGTCGTTGCGGATCTGGGTGACCTTGTCCCCGACCCGGAACACCCGCCCGCCGAAGCGCTTCTCGGCCCGGTCGGGGTGGGCGGGGGTGAGCGCCTCCTGCAGCAGCTCGTTGAGCGCGGCGGCGCCGGCCGGCCCGCGGTGCACCGGGGTCAGCACCTGCACGTCGCGGCGGGGGTCGAGGCCGAACCGGGCCGGGATCCGGCGCACCACGACGTCCACGGTGAGCCGGGCGGCCTCCTCGGCGTCGTCGGTGGGGAAGAGGAAGAAGTCGTCGAGGCCGCGGACCTGGGGATGGCTGCCGGCGTTGATCCGGTGCGCGTTGGTGACCACCCCCGACCGGCTGGCCTGGCGGAAGACCTGCGTCAGGCGCACGTGCGGGATCGGGGTGCCGTCGGCGAGCAGGTCGCGCAGCACCTCGCCGGCGCCGACCGAGGGCAGCTGGTCGACGTCGCCGACCAGCAGCAGGTGCGCGCCCGGCGGGACGGCCCGCACCAGCTTGTTGGCCAGCAGCAGGTCCAGCATCGAGGACTCGTCGACGACGACCAGGTCGGCCTGCAGCGGCCGGTCCCGGTCGAAGGCGGCGTCCCCGCCGGGCCGCAGCTCCAGCAGCCGGTGCACGGTCACCGCCTCGACGCCGGTCAGCTCGGTCAGGCGCTTCGCGGCCCGGCCGGTCGGCGCGGCCAGCACGACCTTCGCGCCCTTGGCCGCCGCGAGGGTGACGATGGAGCGCACCGTGAAGCTCTTGCCGCAGCCGGGGCCACCGGTGAGGACGGCGACCTTCTCGGTCAGCGCCAGCTGCACCGCGGCCTTCTGCCCGGCCGCCAGCTCCACGCCCGTGCGCCGGTGCAACCAGGCCAGTGCCGCGTCCCAGTCCACGCTCGCGAAGGCCGCCAGCCGGTCGTCGTCGGCGGTCGCCAGTCTCTTCAGTCCTCCGGCCAGCGAGACCTCCGCCCGGTGGAAGGGGACGAGGTAGTACGCCACCGTCGGCGGCTCGCCGTCCGCGCCGGGGAACTCCTCGCGGATCAGGCCCTCCTCCGCGACCAGCAGGGCCAGGCAGTGCCCCACCAGGTCCGCCGGGACCTGCAGCATCTCGATCGCCCGGGCGACCAGTTCGGTCTCCGGCAGGAAGCAGTGCCCCTGCCCGGTCGCCTCGGAGAGCACGAACTGCAGCCCCGCCTCGACCCGCTGCGTGCTGTCGTGCGGGATGCCCACCGCGGCCGCGATCGTGTCGGCGGTCCGGAACCCGATGCCCCACACCTCGGCGGCCAGGCGGTAGGGCTCGTTGCGGACCACGCCGATCGAGGCGTCGCCGTACTGCCGGTAGATGCGCACGGCCAGCGAGGTGGACACGCCCACCCCCTGCAGGAAGACCATCACCTCCTTGATGGCCCGCTGCTCCTCCCAGGCCGCGGTGATCAGCCGGGTCCGCTTGGGGCCCAGGTTCGGCACCTCGGCCAGCCGCGCCGGTTGCTCCTCGATGACCCGCAGCGCGTCGGTGCCGAAGTGGTCCACGATCCGCTCGGCCAGCCGCGGGCCGATCCCCTTGACCAGGCCCGAGCCCAGGTAGCGGCGGATGCCCTGCACCGTGGCCGGCAGCACGGTCG
>DATIMX010000556.1:0-4698 GCA_035474935.1 Geodermatophilus sp.
AGGCCCGGCTCCAGCACCGGCGCCGGATGGCGGAACGATCGCACCACGACGGCTGCCGCGCACAGGGCCGCCACCAGCAGCAGGCCCAGGACGCCGGCCGAGGCCCAGCCCCAGTCAGCCGCCTCCACCAGTGCCCCGGCGACCAGGCCGACCGCCAGCGCGAGGAACAGCGCGCCGAGCAGGTCGGGGCGGCTCCCCCGCGCCTCGTCCCGGCTCTCGGGCACCAGGCGCAGGGCGAGCAGGATCGCGACGACCCCCACCGGCAGGTTGACCCAGAAGACCCAGCGCCAGCCGATCTCGACCAGGCCGCCACCGATCACCGGCCCCAGGGCCGCGCCAAGGGCGCCGAGAGCCGACCAGGAGCCGAGCGCGCGGGCGCGGCGCTCCTGCGGGACGACGGCGAGCAGCAGCGACAGCGAGGCGGGCACCATCACGCCGGCCCCGACCGCCTGCACCGTCCTGGCCGCCACCAGCCAGCCGACCCCCGGGGCCAGGCCGCACAGCAGCGACCCGCCGGTGAACACGGCCAGTCCCGCGACCAGGGCGCGCCGGCGCCCGACCCGGTCGGCCCAGCGCCCGGCGGGGACCAGCACCGCTGCGAACACGATCGTGTACGCGTTGAGGATCCACGACAGCGCGCCCAGGTCCGCCCCCGCGAACTCCTCGCCGATCGAGGGGAACGCCAGGTTGACGATGAACAGGTCGAGGCTGGACATGAACACCGCGATGGCCAGAACCGCCACGACTGCCGCCGTCCCACCGTTCGGCACGGGTTCGGTGACGGCGGATGAGCGCGATCTCTTGCCAAGCCCCATGGATGGCCCCCCGGGGTCAGTTCGGATTCTGGACGCACAGTAGCCCCGCCGGAGTGAGTCCGTCCAGATATCGGACTCAGCGCGTTAGGCTTGGGACATGGCAGCACCGGCGGCACCCCGCGTCTGCTCCATCGCGCGCGCGCTCGAGGTGGTGGGCGAGAAGTGGGCACTGCTGGCCGTACGCGAGGTCTTCCTGGGGAACCGCCGCTTCGACGAGATGATCCGGCGCACCGGAGCACCGCGAGACACGCTGGCAGCCCGGCTCCGCACGCTCGTCGACGCCGGCATCCTGCAGCGTCACCGGTACAGCGATCACCCGCAGCGCTTCGAGTACCACCTCACAGCCGCCGGCCGGGACCTCTACCCGGTCATCCTGACCCTGCTGCGATGGGGCGACGAGCACCTCGCCGGCCTGGAGGGTCCCCCGCTGGTCCTCGAGCACACCTGCGGGCACCGCCTGATCCCGGAGGTCACCTGTCAGGCCTGCGGAGAGGTCATCGATCCGGCGGAGACGACCAGGCGGTCCCCCACCAGCTCCTGACCCGCAGGCGCTTTCCGCTCCCCTCTTCCGCCGGCTGCGCCCCCACCGGAAGCGCCCGGTCACCGGGAGGGGTCATGATCCGCGGCTGTAGGCGTGCGCGTAGGTACCGTGTCCCCCTCGGACACCGATATCGCCCCTGTCGGGTCAGCGGTACGTGACGCTGCCGGCGTCGAGATGGCCGTGCTCGTTGAACGTCAGCAGCGACACCCCCGAACCGCCGACGGTGAGCTTGGTGATCGCCCCGTTCACCGCCACCCGGTTGAGTGCCACCACGGCCGAGGTACCAGCCCCGAGCAGGTCGGCGCAGACTGCCGCGATCACGCCGGCCGAGGTGAACACGACCGCGTCCTGGCCGTGCTGGAGGCCCGCGACCAGCTCGCGCAAAGCAGCGGCGACGCCGTCGGTGAATGCCGTCCAGCCGCCCTCGTCGCCGTCCTCGACCCAGGTGGCCAGCGCGGCATCGAGCAGGACCTGGAACTCGCGGGAGGTCCGGGGGGCGGGAGCCTCGTGCTCGGCGGCGTACCGCCTGACCAGGTCGAGGTGGTCGTACTCGTCCCACCGGGGATCGGCCTCTGGCTCGATCTCGAGACCGGCGGACGCCAGCGCCAGGGCGGCGGTGTCGCCCTGGCGACGCAGTGAGCCGTGTCTCGCGACCGGCCGCCGCAACCCACGCTCGCACAGTGCCCGGCCGGTCGTCGCGGCCTGCCTCCGGCCGAGGTCCGACAGGTGGTCGTAGTCCCCGGTCCCGAACGAGGCCTGCCCGTGGCGGACCAACAGCACGACAGGCATCAGCAACCTCCGTGGCCCGGTGCAACGCTGATCGGCGGCCGGCGTGATCGCTGCCGGCACAGGCCCTCCCCGGCCGTGTCGGGGTGCGTGCACCGAGCCGCTCCGGCCTTCCCCTGCTCGCGGACACGGCCTCGGTCGAAGACCACGGCCGACAACGACGTCAACTGGCGCGGGACGGGTCGCCGCCCCCCTGTGACCCACCGGATCCCGGATCCTGCGCGGTCCCAGGGCCCGGAACGCCGCGGAACCGGTAAGGCTCGCAGGGCCGACCGGGTTGACAGACCCAGACCTGGCCGGTCCGGCCGCTGCCGGCGGCGGCGAGGACGGCGGCCGCGACCTCCTCCACCGTCAGGAGGGGCAGCCCCTCCTGACGGAACCGGTCCCGGTAGGCGTCGATCAGCGTCGTGGACACGAAGCCGGGGCAGACGCAGTTGATGGTGACCCCGTCGGTCGACAGCGGCTCGGCGAGTGAGCGGACGAGACCGACCACCGCGTGCTTGGTCATGGAGTAGACGGGGTCCTGCGGATACGGCGTCAGTCCGGAGAGCGACGCAGTGGCCACGATCGCCCCGCCGCCGGCCGCGCGCAGAACCGGCAGTGCCGCCTGGACCCCGAAGACGACGCCGTCGACGTTGACCGCCATGATCGCGCGGTAGCGGTCGAGGGGCAGCCGCTCGATCGGCGTCTCCCCCGTGGTGATGCCTGCATTCAGGACGACGAGGTCCAGGCGGCCCTCCTGCCGCGCGGCCTCGACCGCGGCCCGGACCTCCTCGGGGTTGCCCGCGTCGGTCTGTACGAAGACGGCTCCAAGCTCTGCCGAGGCCGCTTGCCCGGCCCGCTCGTCGCGGTCGGCGAGCACCGTCCGCACCCCGTCGGCGGCAAGAGCCCGGCCCACGGCCAGGCCGATCCCGGACGCGCCCCCCGTGATCAGCGCGACCCGGACCGGTCCGTGTCCCGGGGTCACCTCAGCTCGAGGACGACGGTGCCTGCGCCGTCGCCTGGTCGCGCAGCTCCCGGCGCAGGACCTTGCCGGTGACCGTCTTCGGGATCTCGTCGACGATCTCGACCTGCCGGGGGTACTTGTAGGCGGCCATCCGCACCTTGCAGAACGCGATCAGCTCCTCGGGTTCGGCGCTCTTCCCCGCCTTGAAGCTGACGAAGGCCTTGACCGTCTCCCCGCGATAGGGATCGGGGACCCCGACGACGCCGCACTCGCGGACCGCCGGGTGCTGGTAGAGCACGTCCTCGACCTCGCGCGGCCAGACCTTGAAGCCGGACGCGACGATCATGTCCTTCTGCCGGTCCACGAGGTAGAACCAGCCCTCGGGGTCCATGAACCCGACGTCTCCGGTGTGCAGCCGGCCGCCCGGCAGCGCCTTCGCCGTCTCCTCGGGCTTGTCCCAGTACCCCGGCACCACGCCCGGGCCCTCGGTCACGAGCTCCCCCACCTCGCCGGGGGGCAGTTCCTGGCCGTCCTCGCCCACGATCCGGACCGTGTAGCCGCACACCGGGACCCCGACCGACAGCGCGCCGCTGGTCGGGTCCACCGGCGCCCGGCGTCCCCACGGGACACCGTGCGACGGCGAGGTCGTCTCCGTGAGGCCGTAGAGGTTGTGGATGTAGGTGCCGAAGTGCTCCTCGTACTGCTCGACCGTCGACGGCGCGATCGGCGCCCCGCCACTGGCGATCTTGGTCATCACCGAGAGGTCCCGCTCCACCGCGTCGTCGTCGTTCATCAGGGCGATGAAGGCGGTGATCGACCCCATCGCCCACGTGGCGCGGTGCCGCTCGGCGAGCTCGGCCATCACGGCGGGGACGAACCGGTACCCGAGCACGAGCGGCATCGGCAGCAGCAGCGCCACGGCGAGGTGCGCCACCAGGCCGGTGACGTGGAACAGCGGGGCCACCGCGAGGCAGACGTCGTCCGGCGTCAGGTGGACCCACTGCCGGTACACCTCGGCGTTGTAGACGACGTTGCGGTGGGTGTTCATCGCGCCCTTGGGCGGCCCCGTGGTCCCCGACGTGTACACGAGGAAGGCCACGTCGTCGGGGGCGAGGTCGACCGGCGGTGGCCGCTGCCCGTCGTGGCCCCGGACGAGCTCGAGGAGGTCGAGGGTGCCCTCCGCCCGCTGCCGCCGGATCCCGGCGAACAGCGGCTCCGACCCGGGGTCGGCGACGTGGTCGAGCTCGCTGGTCGTGATCACTGAGGTGACGCCGGTGGACTCCGCGGCCGGCCGCCCGGCCTCGGGGTACAGCGACTCCTGCTCGACGAGGACCCGGGCGCCGGAGTCGCTGAGCAGCCCCTCCAGCTCCCGCTGCTTGTACATGGGGTTGACCGGCACCACGATCGCGCCGAGTCGCCAGACGGCGAGCATCGCGACGAGGAAGGTCGGGACGTTCTGCAGCTGGACGACGACCCGGTCACCCCGCTGCACCCCGCACTCCTCGGCCATCGCGACGGCCAGCGCGGCGGACTGCCGGTCCACGTCGGCAACGGTCAGCGTCGTGCCGAAGTAGTGCACCAGCGGCTTGTCGGCATGGTCCCGGACCGCG
>DATIMX010000557.1:0-20003 GCA_035474935.1 Geodermatophilus sp.
GTGCACCGGCTGGTCTTCGCCACCGGAGCATATTTCGCGGCCACCGGCCAGACCGGCTTCTACCCGGAGGTCTCGGTCGTCTTCGAGGTCACCGACACCGGGCGCCACTACCACGTGCCCCTCCTGCTCAGCCCCTTTGCCTACTCCACCTACAGAGGTTCCTAGCCAGGAGGTGCTGGCATGTCCTTCGTGCTCGGCCACAACCAGTACGGCAAGGCGGAGAACCGGGTCGTCCGGGTCTTCCGCGACAGCGACCCCCACGAGATCGTCGACTACAACGTCAGCGTCGCGCTCTGGGGCGGCCAGGAGGCGCCGCACCTGACCGGCGACAACTCCCCGGTGCTGCCGACGGACACGCAGAAGAACACCGTCTACGCGTTCGCCCGGGAGGACGACGTCGTCGCGCAACCGGAGTCGTTCGGCATCCGGCTGGCCCGCCACTTCGTCGACGAGACCGAGCCGATCACCCACGCGCGGGTCCGCATCGAGATGTACCCGTGGACCCGGCTGGGCAACCCGCACGCCTTCACCCGCGACGGCCGCTTCGTCCGCACGGCGACGGTGACCTACGACGGCTCGACGACCTGGGTCGTCTCCGGGGTCGAGGACCTGTGGATCCTCAAGACCACCGACTCGGAGTTCGCGGACTTCCTGGAGGACCGGTTCACGACGCTGGCGCCCACGCACGACCGCCTCATGGCGACCTCGCTGCGCGCCCAGTGGTGGCACACCAGCGAGGACGTCGACTGGGGCAAGTCCCACGACCGGGTCGTGCAGACGGTGCTGGAGACCTACGGCAACCACCACAGCCTGGCGCACCAGCAGACCCTCTTCGACTGCGGAGCCGCCGTGCTGGAGGAGCAGCCGCAGATCGCCGAGATGCGCGTCACCGCCCCGAACAAGCACCACTTCGTCTACGACCTGGCCCGCTTCGGGATCGAGAACGCCGGCGAGGTCTTCCACGCCGACGACCGTCCCTACGGGCTCCAGGAGCTCACCGTCCGCCGCGACGACGCCCCCGCCCCCGGCCTGGCCTTCGACCCCGGTCAGGGCTGGTGACCGCACCGGACACGGTGACCCGACGAGGAGGACCGATGGCTCTGTGGAACAAGAAGCGGCGTACCGGTGCGGCCGGGACGGGCGGGCACCCGGTGGACGAGGTGCTGCCGCCGGGACCGATGGTGGCCTACGGCCTGCAGCACGTGCTGAGCATGTACGCGGGGGTGGTCGCGGTGCCGATCATCGTCGGCACCGCGCTCGGGCTCTCCACCCAGCAGACCACCTACCTGATCAGCGCCGGGCTGTTCATGTCCGGCCTGGCCACGCTCCTGCAGACGCTCGGCGTCTGGCGGATCGGCGCCCGGCTGCCGATCGTGCAGGGGACGTCGTTCGCGGCCGTCTCCACCATGCTGGCCATCGGCGCACCGCTGGGCGGCGAGGCGGGGCTGCGCGCCATCTTCGGGGCGCTCATCGTCGCCGGCGCCATCGGGCTGCTGATCGCGCCGTTCTTCACCAAGCTGCTCCGGTTCTTCCCCCCGGTCGTGACCGGCACGGTCATCACGGTCATCGGGGTGTCGCTGCTGCCGGTGGCGATGCGGTGGGCGCTCGGGACGGCGAACACCCCCGGGTACGGCTCGATGCGCAACATCGGCCTGGCCGGGGCGACCCTGCTGATCATCGTGCTGATCTACCGCTTCCTGGGCGGCTTCTTCAACCGCGTGGCCATCCTCTTCGGGCTCCTGCTCGGGACGCTGGTGGCCATCCCGTTCGGCGCCACGGACTTCGGCCGTCTCGGGGACGCCGCTGTGTTCCAGCTGACCGAGCCGTTCCACTTCGGCATGCCGACCTTCGCCGTCGGGGCGATCGTCTCGATGCTCGTCGTGATGCTGGTGATCATGACGGAGACGACGGCCGACATCCTGGCCATCGGTGAGGTCGTCGACAAGCCGCTCACCCGCCGCGACGTCACCGGCGGACTGCAGGCCGACATGCTCTCCACCACCGTCGCCGGCGTCTTCAACGGCTTCTCGGTCAGCGCGTTCGCCCAGAACGTCGGCCTGGTGGCCGTGACGGGGATCAAGAGCCGGTTCGTCGTCGCGGTGAGCGGCGTCATCCTCCTCCTGCTCGGCCTCTTCCCGGTCCTCGGGGCCGTCGTGGCGGTCGTGCCGCTGCCCGTCCTCGGCGGCGCAGGGCTGGTGCTGTTCGGCACGGTCGCCGCCAGCGGCATCCGCACGCTGAGCAAGGTGGAGTACGACGGCAACGCCAACCTGGTCATCGTCGCGGCCGCGCTCGCGATGGGCGTCATCCCGATCGCCGTCCCGGAGTTCTACGAACCCTTCCCGAGCTGGTTCGAGGTCGTCTTCGACTCGGGCATCAGCGCCGCCGCGATCACCGCCATCCTGCTCAACCTGCTGTTCAACGTGCGGCGCGGGCAGCCCGAGGAGGGCCCGATCTTCGCGGAGGCGCCGGCGATCGGCACCACCTACGAAGGGGACACCGAGGGGATCGTCGTCGAGCACACCGACACCGCCCACCCGACCCCCACCAGGCCGACGCGCCGGGTCCCGGACAGCCACCACTGATCGGGGGGACGACGGAGCGGGGCTCGTCCAGCCCGCTCCGTCGTCGCCCGGCCCGGTCGCCGGTGGGCCGATTCCGGAGGCCGCGCCGGGGGACCGGCGGCACACTCTGTCGAGCAGGCCCGGCCGAACCCCGACACCGAGGAGGACCGCGTGTACGAACGGCCTTACGAGCTGGTCGGTGCGGCCGACAGCCTGACCGCGCGCGTCCGCGCCCGGGGCAACGACGTGCTGCGCAACCCGATGCTCAACCGCGGCACGGCCTTCACCAGGGCCGAGCGGGAGGCACTGGGCCTGGAGGGCCTGCTGCCCAGCGCGGTGTCGTCGATGGACGGGCAGGTGCGTCGCACGGAGCAGCAGTACCGGGGGCAGCCCGACCCCCTCGCCAAGCACGTGTACCTGGCCAGCCTCCGGGACCGCAACGAGGTCCTGTTCTACCGGCTGCTCAGCGAGCACCTGGAGGAGATGCTGCCGGTCGTCTACACGCCGACCATCGGCGACGTCATCGAGCGCTTCAGCCACGACTACAACCGCCCGCGCGGGGTCTTCCTGTCCATCGACGAACCGGACGCCATCGAGGGGGCGCTGCGGGACTACGGCCTCGGGCCGGACGACTGCGACCTCATCGTCGCTACCGACTCCGAGGGGATCCTGGGCATCGGGGACCAGGGCGTCGGCGGCATCCAGATCTCCATCGGCAAGCTGACCGTCTACACCGCGGCCGGCGGCATCCACCCCCGGCGGGTCATCCCCGTCGTGCTCGACGTCGGCACGGACAACCTCCGCCTGCTCGACGACGCGATGTACCTGGGCAACCGGCACCCCCGGGTGCGGGGCCAGCGCTACGACGACTTCATCGACGCGTTCGTGACCGCGGCCACCACACTGTTCCCGAACGCCCTGCTGCACTGGGAGGACTTCGGCGCGAGCAACGCCCGGCGGATCCTCGAGCGGTACGACCAGACCTGCTGCACCTTCAACGACGACATGCAGGGCACGGCGGCGGTCGTGCTCTCGGCGGTCTTCGCCGCGTTGCGGGTCACCGGTGCCCGGCTGCGCGACCAGCGGGTGGTCGTCTACGGCGCCGGGACCGCGGGGATCGGCATCGCCGACATGCTCCGCGACGCCATGGTGCGGGAGGGGCTGTCCCGCGAGGAGGCGACGCAGCGGTTCTGGGCGCTGGGCAGCCGCGGGCTCCTGACCGAGGAACGCGCCCCCGAGCTGCGGGACTTCCAGGTGCCGTACGCCCGCCCCGCCGGCGAGACGGCCGGCTGGGCCGCAGCGGACGGGTCCATCGGGCTCGCCGAGGTCGTGGCCCGGGCCCAGCCGACGATCCTGATCGGCACCTCGACCCAGCCGGGGGCCTTCAGCGAGCCGATCGTGCGGACGATGGCGGCCTCCGCCGAGCGACCGGTCATCCTGCCGCTGTCCAACCCCACCTCGCTGTGCGAGGCGCTGCCCGAGGACCTCGTGGCCTGGACCGACGGCCGTGCCCTGGTGGCGACCGGCAGCCCGTTCCCGCCGGTGCACCACGACGGCCGGGAGCACGTCATCGCCCAGGCGAACAACGCCCTCGTCTTCCCCGGTCTGGGGCTGGGGGTCTCGGTGGTCAGGGCACGGCGGGTCAGCACCGGCATGCTGACGGCGGCTGCCGCCGCGGTCGCCGAGCTGTCCGACGCGGGGACCACCGGGTCGGCGCTCCTCCCACCGGTGGACGACCTGCGGTCGGTGTCCGCGGCGGTCGGCATCGCGGTGGCGCAGGCCGCGGCGGAGGAGGGGCTGGCCCAGGTCGAACTGCACGACCCGGTCCAGCAGGTACACGCCGCGATGTGGCGGCCGGAGTACCCGCGGATCGAGGCCATCTGACCGCCCGTGCGCAGGTCGGCCCCCCGAGCCGGTCCAGGACCGGACGATGTCGGAGCGGCTCCAATCGGGCGATCCGGCCCCTGATCCCACCCCTGCCCACTGCGGGCGGCGACGAGGTCGTCGATCGCTGCCCGACGGACACGCGGAGGACCACACGGATGACGCGACTGAGCGACGACATCGCCGACGAACTGGACCACCGGCTCGCGGGCGCCGACCGGGAACTGCAGGCGCGGTACCCCGGGGACACCGGCGCACGGCAGCCGGTGCACACCGTCTACGTCCCGGCCGACCGGTTCTCCGCCGACGCCCACAGCGAGTGGGGGGCCGCGGCGGTGGAGCTGCTCGACCGGCACGCACCGACGGCGGACGCCCTCGCGGGCGTCACCGGCATGCCCGTCGCCCTGGTGGACGACGTCCACGACCGGGTGCTCCGGAAGCTCGCCCGGGAACCGGTCGAGGACCTGCGCGTCGACTTCGAGGACGGCTACGGCCGGCGCTCCGACGAGGAGGAGGACCGGGCAGCCACCGAGACCGCCTCCGCGCTCGCCACGGTGGCCGGCGCCGAGGGCGGGCCGCCCTTCCTGGGCATCCGGTTCAAGAGCCTCGAGGCGCCGACCCGCCGGCGGGGCCTGCGCACCCTCGACCTGGTCGTCGCCGGACTGGTCGCTGCCGGTGGCCTGCCGGAGGGGTTCGTCGTGACCCTGCCGAAGGTGACCTCGGTGGCCCAGGTCGAGGCGATGGCGGAGGTCTGCACCCGGCTCGAGCAGGCCCACGGGTTGCCGGCCGGCCGGCTGCGGTTCGAGATCCAGGTGGAGACCCCGCAGGCCGTCCTCGGCACGGACGGGACCGCTCCCGTCGCCCGCATGATCCCCGCGGCGGAGGGGCGCTGCACCGGACTGCACTACGGCACCTACGACTACAGCGCCGCCCTCGGCATCACCGCCACCCAGCAGAGCCTGGAGCACCCGGCCGCGGACCACGCGAAGGCGGTGCTGCAGGTCGCCGCAGCCGGCACCGGGGTGCGCCTCTCCGACGGGTCGACCAACGTGCTGCCGACGGGGGACCAGGACGCGGTGCACGCGGCGTGGCGGCTGCACGCCCGGCTCGTCGCACGGTCCCTGGAACGCGGCTACTACCAGGGCTGGGACATGCACCCCGGGCACCTGCCGACCCGCTACCTGGCCACCTACTCCTTCTTCCGCGCGAGCCTGCCGGCGACGGCGGCGCGGATCAGGGCCTACCTCGGCCGCGTGGAGGGCGGGGTCATGGACGAACCCGCGACGGCGCAGGCGCTCGCCGGCGCCGTCCTGCGCGGGGTCGACTGCGGGGCCGTGACGCCGGAGGAGGCCGGCGAGCTGACGGGTGTCGACCGCGACCGGCTCGAGGGGCTCGCCCGGCGCGCCGGGGTCTGACCGCACCGGGAGCCCTCCCGGGGACGGCGTGCTGCGACCGCCCTCCCGGGAGGTCAGCCGCGGCCGACGTAGGGCATCGCGGTGGCCAGCACGGTCATGGTCGCGACGTTCGCCCCGAGCGGCAGGCTCGCCATGTAGACGACCGCGCGGGCCACGTCCTCGGCCGCCATCCTCGGCTCCGGTCGGATGCTGCCGTCGGCCTGGCGGACCCCCTCCGCCATGGCCTCGGTCATGTCGGTCGCCGCATTGCCGACGTCGATCTGGCCGCAGGCGATGCCGTGCGGACGGCCGTCCAGGGACGTGGCCTTCGTCAGACCGGTGACGGCGTGCTTGGTCGCGGTGTAGGCCGCGGACATCGGCCGGGGGACCTGGGCGGAGATGGAGCCGTTGTTGATGATGCGGCCGCCCTGCGGTCGCTGGGCACGCATGACGCGGAACGCCTCGCGGGTGCAGAGGAAGACGCCGGTGAGGTTGACGGCGACGGCCGCCTGCCACTCGGCCAGCGGGATGTCGGCGACCTCCCGCGCAGCGGTGAAGGAACCCGCGTTGTTGAACAGCAGGTCGACCCGCCCGTGGAGGTCGACGGCGGTGTCGAAGAGCGCCCGCACCGACGCCTCGTCGGTCACGTCGGTCGGTACCGGGCGCAGCCTCCCGGTACCGCCCTGCTCGGCGACCGCCTGCAGTGCTCCCTGCCGGCGCCCGGCCAGGACGACGTGCCAGTCGTCCGCGGCGAGGGCCAGGGCGGTGGCCGCTCCGATGCCGCTGCCCCCGCCGGTCACGATGGCGACCTTCTCCCGCACGTCGTCCTCCTCGCTGCGACCTCGAGCTCCGTCGGACCGGGCCGCACCGTCGCGGGGTCCCGGACCGGAGGCCATGGGACCACCATCGGGCCGCACCGGCACCCGCTCACGGGTCGGCCGGTAGCGGTTCGGTGGGCCACTCGAGCAGGCGGGCGCCGAGCACCGCGGTCTGCAGGGCGAACCGCTGGTCGGGTTGGGACACGCGGTACCCGGTCAGCTGCGCGACCCGGGCGAGGCGGTAGGTCACCGTGCGGACCGAGACGTGCAGCCGCCGGGCGGCCTCGGTCGCGACGTCGCCGGTGTCGAAGTACGCCTGCAGGGTCTCCAGCAGCACCTGCGCGCCGCCGCGGACCTGCTCCAGGGGGCCGAGCACGTCGCGGACCAGGTCCACGATCGCCGCCTGGTCGCGGCCGAGCACCCGGTACACCAGCAGGTCCCGGGCGTGCACCACGTCGTCGTCGGAGTCCAGCCGATCGGCGAGGGTCAGCGACTCGCGCGCCTCCTCGTAGCTGCGCGGCACGCCCCAGACCCCGGGGAAGGCCCGTCCCGCGACCACCCGCCACCGGCCCGCGACCCGCAGCCGCCGCAGGTCCTGCTGCAGCAGCTCGCCGATGTCGGCACCGCGCGCGGGGGCGCCCGCAGGCGTGGCGGCGCTGGGGACGAGGACGACGACGCGGCCGTCCTTCATCGCGATCAGCACCTCGCGGTCGCCGAACCGGTCGACGACCGCGCGCTCCAGCACGGTGGCGGCGCGGGCGACGTCGCCGTCGGGGTCGCGGGGGGCGACCAGCGCGACGTGGTGCGGCTTGCCCAGGTCGATCCCGAACAGCTCGGCGCGCTCGACCATCCGGGACACGTCGGCGTCCCCGCGGAGCAGGTCGTCGACGAACTCCGCCCGCACGGCCTCCTCGCGGCGGATCATCTCCCGGCGCTCGACCTGGTGTCCGTCGACGAGCACGCCGACGGCGTCGTCGAGGACGCGCAGCACCGCCTCCGCGGCCGCGCGGACCTCCTCCGGATCGGAGGAGCGCACGACGACGGGCAGCTGCCGCCACAACCGCCACGCCGCGGACAGGTACAGGTCGACCGCGCGCCGTGCGCCGACGCCCTGCGCCGCCGCACGCCGTCCCTGCTCCCGGACGGCGTGGAGTTCCCAGGCCTCCGGCCGGCGCCCGTGGATCGCGGCGTCGGCCAGCAGCGGCAGGTACTCGTCCAACAGGTCGGCCGGCGCCCGGGTGGCGGCCGCCGCCGAGGCCGCGACCGAGGCCAGCCAGTCCTCCGACGACGGCGCGCCCCGGCCGGGGCGCGGCCGATCGGCACTGGGGGACACGTGCGCTCCTTCCCTGGCCGCGGCTCGCCGGTCGGCCGGGCGGCCGACGACCACCACTGCCGACGACCGGCAAGGAGAGCGTGCCCCATCCGACCGCCGGAGGCCGTAGCGGGCAGCGTCGGCAGCAGGCATGGTCGAGGTCGGAGAGAAGGGAGTCGGTGGTGCTCAGCGATCACGAGCAGCGGGTGTGGGACGACGTCGAGCGGTTCTGGGCCGAGGAGTCCGAGGAACCTCCCCGGCCCGCACCGCTCCGGCGGACGCCCCGGGAGCCGGCCGATCTGCCCACCCTCGTGGTCGCCGGCGCCTGGGGCGCGATCCTGCTGGTCCTCCTCGGGGCGCTGGCCGCGAGCCTGGCGGTCGGTGTCGCGACCGCACTCGGCTGGGCCCTGTGGCGGTACTGGCCCCGGCTGAGCCAGGCGGACACCACGACCTGGGCGGTGCTGCACGAGGTCGAGCGGGGACTGCAGGCGGCACGCCGACCGGCGGAGCAACGGCGACCGCGGCAGCAGCGCCGCGGGGCGCCGGAGCGGTGAGGACCCGACGGTCCGCTGATCAGCCCACGCCGCGGCGCCTGCGTACCGAGTGGGCACGACTCGCTGCCGTGCCGGCGACGGCCGGCCGGTTCAGCCCGGATCTCGTGGCCGGGCTGCCGGAGCCGGCCCGTCGCTGGCTGACCCACGCGCTCGCCCCGGGAACACCCCTGTGGTCCTCGGTGCAGCTGCGGATGCGCGGCGAGATCAGGATCGGGACGTGGCGGTCCTTCACCGCCCGCCAGGTGCTCGCTCCTCCCCACGGGTTCATCTGGGCGGCCACCGCCCGCGTCGCGGGGCTGCCGGTCACCGGGTTCGACCGGTACAGCTCCGGCACCGGCCAGATGCGCTGGCGGCTGCTCGGCCTGGTCCCGGTGGTGAGCGGAGCGGGGCCGGACGTCACCCGCAGCGCCGCCGGCCGCCTCGCCGGGGAGGGCGTCTGCTGGCTGCCGACCGCCTTCGGCGCGGCCCGCTGGTCGGGTGGGCCCGAGCCGGACACCGCCGTGGCCACCTGGCGGATCGGCGACGTCGACGAGTCCGTCCTCCTGCGGGTCGACCCGGACGGTGCGCTGCGGGAGGTCCGGCTGCAGCGCTGGGGAAACCCGGACGGGCAGGCGTTCGGCCGTCATCCGTTCGGTGTCGCCATCGAGGCCGAACGCACCTCCGGCGGCGTGACGGTCCCGTCGGCGCTGCGCGCCGGCTGGTGGTGGGGCACCGACCGGCAGGACGCCGGGGAGTTCTTCCGCGCCGAGGTCACCGACGCCACCTTCGGCTGACCGCTCACCGGCACACCCGCGGGGAGCGCCGGGTCGGCACCCGCCGCGGCCGGGGGCGCGCTCGCGCTGCCGCCCGCGGACCCCGGCCCGGCCGCTGCGGCTCGGTCGGGTCGACCACGACGAGGTCGGCGAACCCGGTGAGCTGCAGCGGGCGGAGCAGGCGGCGCTGCCCGCCCGTGTGGACCACCAGCCGCGCCCCGCGCATCCGGCACCGACGGTGCGCCTGGGCCAGCACGGTGACGCCGGCAGCACCGAGGAAGGTCACCCGGCTCAGGTCGACGACGAGTTCGCGGACGCCGCGCTGTCTCGCCTGGGAGTGCAGGCAGACGTCCAGCGCCGGAGCGGTGTAGGCGTCGACCTCACCGATGACCTCGACGACCACGCGGCCGGGACGGGTGCCGGGCACGGCGGTGACCGACAACAGCTGACCGGTGTCGGGAGCGGCCGGGGAGGTGGGCGTGTGCAGCACGGGGAACTCCTTCCGGAGGTCCCACCCGCCGGCGCCGGGAGCGGAGGTGGGTCGCCGGCGGGTGGAAGTGCGAGGCGGGTCAGCGCGCCTGCTGGCAGGAGACGCAGCCGGCCGCGAACGGCCGGAACTCCAGCCGCTCGGCGGGGATGGCGCCGCCGCAGTACACACAGGCGCCGTAGGTGCCGGCGGCGATGCGCTGGAGCGCCGCGTCGATCTCCTCGATCGTGCGCAGCAGGCCGGCCGCGCGACTCTGCGCGACCGGGTCCGGCACGGAGGTGGCCGTCTCGGCCAGGGCGAGCTCACGCTGCCGGACGCAGTCGGCCCGCTGGGCCTCGAGCAGCGCCCGGAACGGCGCGCGGTCCGTGGATGCGGTGGTGGGGGCAGGGCTGAGGGTGGTCATGGACTTCTCCCGGGATGACGAGAACGCGTCCCACCGGAGCGGGACGCGCGGGACGGATGCGGAGACCCGGAGGGGTCAGGCACCCGCCGGTGGCGCCCGGTCCTGACTGCGGCGCAGCACGTCCAGGCCGCGCAGGCCCCGGGCCCGCAGGCTCATCGCCAGGGCCAGCAGCCCGCCGCCGGTCACCGGGAACGGACAGCGCGCGGGCGGCCCGGCGAGCACGACCGGGCCGGCAGGCGAGGTCTGTGCGTCCACCGGGTTCCCCTCGTCGTCGTGGTCGGGCCGCCGCACCTCCCGCGGACCTGAGCCCACCATGCCTGCCCCCTGCTGACCGGGACACGGCAGCGGCCGGTCAACTCGGGCCCCTCGAGGCTGCCGACGACCGGCAACGAGGGTGGGGGACGGCTCCGGCGGTGGACGCCCGGAGAACGCGCCGCTGGTAGAACCGCGGGATGACCGCTGAGGGGTCGGTGCTGCTGGCCCTGGACCTCCTGGGCACGTTCGCCTTCGCCCTCAACGGCGCGCTGACCGCGTTGCGCGTGGCCCGGCTCGACATCGTCGGCGTCGTCACCCTGGGCATGATCACTGCGCTCGGTGGCGGCATCATCCGCGACGTCCTGCTCAACGTCCCGCCGGCCACGTTCAACGACTGGCGCTACCTGGCCGTGGCGGCCGCCGGTGGCCTGATCGCCTTCGCCTTCGGCCGCAGGCTCGAGCGGCTGAACACGTTCATCACCGTGCTGGACGCCGCGGGCCTGAGCCTGTTCGCCGTCACCGGTGCCGGGAAGGCGCTCCAGCTGGGCCTGGGGCCCGCCCAGGCGGTCATCCTCGGCGCGATCACCGGCGTGGGGGGCGGCACGCTGCGCGACGTCCTGGTCCGGCAGGTCCCGTCGGTGCTCAGCAGCGGGCTCTACGCCATCCCCGCGCTGATCGGCGCCACGGCCACCGTCGTCGTGACGCTGCTCGACGTCAACGGTCCCGCGACCGCGGTCGGGGCGGCGGCCCTGTGCTTCCTGATCCGCATGGTCGGCGTCCACTACGACCTGGACGCACCGATGCCCCCGCGGGCCTTCGACCCTCGGCCCGACGACGACGGACCGCGCTGACCGACGGTCGCTACGCGGCCAGCCAGGCCAGCGCGCCGACCACCAGCGCCTGGGTGCCGGTGTCCAGGGTCGGTTGGACGACCGGCGCGAAGCGGGCGGAGTGGTTGACCGGGACGTCCTGGGCGACCCGGCCGGCCGCCTCGGCCGCGTCGTACACCGCCGCGTCGGTCCCGCCGACGAACCAGTAGGTGTAGGGCACGCCCAGCGCGGCGGGGATGTCGCTGAAGTCCTCGCTGGCCGACTGCCGGCCGGCCGGCCCGGCCTGCTCGCCGAAGAAGTCCGCGAAGGCCGCGGCCACCCGCTCGGTGGTGGCGGGGTCGTTGCGGGTGAGCGGGAACCGGTCGAACAGCTCGAACTCCGGCTCCTCCGGGCAGCCCGACGCCTGGCACTCGGCCCGGACGATCCGCTCGATGGCGCCCAGGACCGTGCGGCGGGTCGAGTCGCTGAACGTGCGCACGTTGAGCTGCAGCGTGGCCCGGTCGGGGATGACGTTGCTCTTCGTCCCGGCCTGGATGCTGCCGACCGTCAGCACCGCGGGCTCCCCGGGGGCGACCTCGCGGGAGACGACGGTCTGCAGCCGGACCACGATCATCGCGGCCAGGACGACCGGGTCGACGGCGGCCTGGGGCATCGAGCCGTGCGCGCCGCGCCCGTGCACCGTGATGCGCATGCTGTCCGCCGCGGACAGCGCGGCGCCGGCGTGCGTGCCCACCTGTCCCGCGCGCCTCGGCACCACGTGCTGGGCCAGGGCCACCTGCGGGGTCGGCACCAGGTCCGCGAGCCCGGCCTCGACCATGCTGCGCGCCCCGTCCCCGACCTCCTCGGCCGGCTGGAAGAGCGCGATCAGGGTGCCCGTCCAGTGCTGCCTGCGCTCGGCGAGCAGCTGCGCGGCCCCGGCCAGGCACGCGACGTGCGCGTCGTGGGCGCAGGCGTGCATCACCGGCACCTCGTTCCCGTCGGCGTCGGTGGCGGTGACCTGGCTGGCGTAGGGCAGCCCGGTCGCCTCGCGCACGGGCAGGGCGTCCATGTCCGCCCGCAGCAGCACCGTCGCGCCGTCGCCGTTGCGCAGGACGCCGACCACCCCGGTGCCGCCCACTCGCTCGTGCACCTCGAACCCGGCGCCGCGCAGCCGGTCGGCCACCAGGCCGGCGGTCCGTGTCTCCTGGTGCGACAGCTCCGGGTGCTGGTGGAGGTCCCGGTACAGCTCCTCCTGCCACGGCCTGGTGTCCTCCAGGCCGGCGAGGACGGCGGAGACGGCGGTCATGGGACACCCCGCTCTGGAGACGGACGGCCGGGCAGTGCTCCGCGCCAGTGTGCGCGCTCGTCGCCGTCCGCGCTCCGGTCGGCGAGCAGCCCGGGGCCCGGTCCGGAGCCGGTCAGAACTCGTGCCGGAGGCGCTTGGGCCACGGGCGGCCGTCCCGCACGGGCAGGTAGCAGCGGCCGTCCACCAGGGCGCGCACCGCGTTGCCCTCGCGCCGGGCGGGCAGCCCGGCGTGCTCGTTGCCCCGCTGGGCGGAGGGGAGCAGCCACGGGTGCCCTCCGCGCAGTTCCCGCGCCCAGCGCGGCTCGCGACGGGTGGCCGGCGACCTGGACACGACCGGCGATCCACCCCTCGTCGTCCGGGACTCACGCCCAGGGCAGCCGGCTGCGGGTGCCCCAGTAGTCCTCGGGCTCCTGCGGCTCGACCAGACCGCCGACGTCGAGGCCGGCGACCCGGGGCGCGTCCGCGTTGCTGGTCAGCTGGGCCACGGTCACCGCGCCGCTGAGCACGACGTCGCACCACGGCTGGGCGAGCGCCGCCCCCAGCGCGAGGGCGTCGACCCCGACGCCGTGCTTCCGCGCGGCCGCGGCGAGCGGGCTGTCGGCCGGCAGCCCGCGGTCGGTGAGGCGCCCGTTGGCGACGCCCTCCTTGACGACGACCCGCAGGCCGGCTGCGTGCGCCTCGGCCAGCGCACCGGCCGCCGACGTCTCGAGCAGGTTCCAGGTCGACTGCACGCTGGAGAACAGCGGCCGGCCGTCGACGGTGAGCTCCAGGCCGCGGCGGACGACGGCGGCCTGCTCCGGCCCGGACGTCGAGAACCCGATCTCGGTGCCGGCGTCCCGGACCTCGGCCATCCGGCGCTGCAGCGGCTCGTCGTCCCACAGCGGGCTCTCCCCGGTCAGCGAGTGCACCTGGTAGAGCCGCAGCCAGGGGCCGAGCAGCTCGGTGCTCTCCCGGTACTGGCGCTCGAACGCCGCCGCGGTGTGCTCCTTGACCTCGTGGCGGTCGGCGTCGGTGCGCCAGTCGCCGGTGTACCGGTAGCCCCACTTGCTGGCGACGAACGGCACCTGCTCGCGACCCTGCAGCCAGGAGGCGAGGAACTCCTCGGCGCGCCCGTAGGAGCGGGCGGCGTCGACGTAGCCGATGCCGAGGGACGCCGCGGTGTCGAGCAGCTCGGAGGTGCGGGCGCGCAGCGCCGCCGGCGTGCGGTCGGCGGGCAGGTCGCGGTCGCGGCCGAGGGTGATGTAGGCCGGCCGCCCGACCGCCGCCAGGCCGAGCCCCAGCACCGCGGTCGGGGTGCCTCCGGTCATCGTCGTCCCCTTCCCCGGGTCAGCCCTGCACCTGCACGTCGAGCGCCAGCGGCAGGACGCCGGACGACGGACCCACGTGCAGCCGGAAGGCACCCGCCTCGGTGGCCCACCGGTGCGCGGCCTCGTCCCAGTGCTGGTAGGTGCGCTCGGGCAGCTCCACCGTCACCGCCACCTCCTCCGCCGGGTCGGCCTCTCCCACGGCGAAGCCGGCCAGCCAGCGGACCGGCCGCTCGACCGCGCCGTCCGGTCGGGCGGCGTAGACCTGCACGACCTCCCGTCCCCGCCGGCTGCCGGTGTTGCGCAGCCGCACGGTGACCGCCGCGGCGCCTCCCTCGGCGGACAGGTACTCCCACGTGGTGTAGCCCAGGCCGGAGCCGAACCGGAACCGCGGCTCCCGGCCGTCGCGGTCGTGGCCGCGGTGGCCGACGAACAGACCCTCGTCGTAGCGCAGCGTCCCGTCGACCGGCCGCGGGGAGGGCAGGCCGTCCTCGTCGGCCGGCCAGGTGACGGGCAGCCGGCCGCCGGGCTCGGCGACCCCCAGGAGGACGTCGGCGAGGGCGTTGCCGCACTCCTGCCCGGGGAACCAGGTCAGCAGCACCGCCGGCACGTCGTCGGCCCACGGCAGCAGGACCGGGGCGCCGGCGTTGACCACCACCACCGTGCGCGGGTTGACCTCGACCACCCGTCGGACCAGCTCGTCCTGCCGTCCCGGCAGCGCGAGCGAGGTGCGGTCGAAGCCCTCGCTCTCCACCTCCTCGGTGGTCCCCACGACGACGACGGCCACGTCGGCGTCCCGGGCCAGCGCCACGGCCTGCTCGAGCTCGGCGTCGTCGTCGGCGTCGCGGGCGACGTTGACCTGGACCGTCACCGACTCCACGTCCGTGCCCTCGAAGCCCCCGGCGAACTCCGGCACGTGGCCGACGACGACCTCGACCTCCTCGCCGGCCCGCAGCGCCACGGCCACGGACTCCTGCGGGGGCCGCATCATGCCCTCGACCGGGTCCGCACCCGGCGGCAGGCCGATCCGGGTGTCCAGGCGGACCTGCCCGCCGATCGTGACCCGGAACGGGCCCACGCCGGAGGCGCCGATCCGGTGGGTGCCGTCCGCCTCGGCGCGCACGCGGGTGTGCACCTCCACCGCCCGCACCCGGTCCACGGGCAGGCCCGGGCCGTAGGAGCCCAGCCAGGTGAAGGCCGCCGCCTCGCGCTGCTCGGTGCCGAGCACGGCGCCCTCGGCGTCGAGGAAGCGCACCTCCACGCCGCGGCCGCCGTCGGGTCGGCGCAGCAGGTCGGGGTCCGCCGGGGGCAGGCGGTACGTGCTGCGGCCGCCGCGGCCGTGCCCGACCTCGACGTCCGGCCCGAGGGCGGCGCGCAGCCCGGCCAGCGGGGGGACGGTGTACGGCGGGAAGACCGTCGCGCTGCCGCCGCCCAGGGTGCGGGCCTCGACCGCGTTGGGCCCGAGGACGGCGACCCGCCGCAACCGGCTCCGCTCGAGCGGCAGCAGGGGGCCCGCGCCAGAGGCGGCCGGCTCGTTGCGGGCCAGGACGAAGCCCGCCGCCGCGGTGGCCCGCAGCTCCGCGCTGATCTGCTCGGCGGTCCAGGCGGTGGCGTCCCGACCGGCGATCCCCTCCAGGGCGCCGACCCGCCCGGCCAGCCGGAGCACACGCAGCACCTTGTCGTCGACGGCCGACTCCGGCACCTCCCCGGCGCGCACCGCCGCGACGAGGGCGTCGCCCCAGGGACCCCGCGGACCCGGCATCACCAGGTCCAGCAGGCCGTTCCCGGACGCGGCGAGCGACCGGGCGGCGAACCAGTCGGACACGACGACCCCGTCGAAGCCCCACTCGCCCTTGAGGACGTCGCGCTGCAGCGGGCTCTCGGTCATCGTCGTCCCGTTGACGCCGTTGTAGGCGGCCATGACCGCCCAGACGCCGCCCTCCCGCACGATCGCCTCGAAGGGCGCCAGGTACACCTCGCGCAGCACGCGCTCGTCGACCCGGACGTCGGCGGAGAAGCGCTCGGTCTCCTGGTCGTTGGCGACGAAGTGCTTGACGGTGGCGCCGACCCCCTCGTCCTGCAGCCCGCGGACGTAGGCGACGCCGATCCGGGCGGTGAGCAGCGGGTCCTCGCTGAAGCACTCGAAGTGCCGCCCGCCGTAGGGGGTGCGGTGCAGGTTGACGGTGGGGGCGAGCAGCACGTCGACGCCACGGCGGCGGGCCTCCGCGGCCAGCAGCCGGCCGAGGCGCTCGACGCGGTCGACGTCCCAGGTCGCGGCCAGCGCCGTGGGGGAGGGGACGTTCGCGGAGGTGTCCCGCTCGTCCCAACGCTCGCCGCGGACACCGGCCGGACCGTCGGAGACCACGAGGCGGCGCAGCCCGACGGCCGGCTCGGGGTGCAGCGACCAGACGTCCGCGCCGGTCAGCAGCCGCACCTCCTGCTCGAGGTCCAGCCGGTCGAGCCGCGTGCGCAGGTCGTCGTCGTGCACGGGTGCGTTCCCTCCTCGGGAGGAGAGGGGCAGCACGCCGGCCGGCGGGCGGGCTGCGGGAGGCCACCGCAAGGTCTAGTTCGACCGGGCGGGCCCGGTCAAACGAAGCGCGGCCAACCGGGAGCGCCGTGCGCCGGACGACGTCCCTCGGGCAGGCTGGTCGCCGTGAAGCTGCTGCTGCCCGACTCCGTCCCGCTCGACCCCGCGCTGCCCGAGGGGGTCGAGGCGGTGCACTACGACGCCACGGCCCCGGTGCCCGACGAGCACCTGGACGCCGAGGCGCTCGTGGTCTGGGGCAACGCGCCCGGCGACCTGCGCGCCGTGGCCGGCCGGATGCCCCGGCTGCGCTGGGTGCAGACGCTGGCGGCCGGGCCGGACGTCGTCCTGGGCGCGGGCTTCCCGGACGACGTGGTCGTGACCTCCGGCGTGGGCCTGCACGACCGGCCGGTCACCGAGCACGCCCTCACCCTGGTGCTCGCGCTGCTGCGCCGGCTGCCCGAGGCGATCGCCGCGCAGGCCGAGCACCGGTGGGCCGGCGAGCTCGGCGGACTGCAGCCGCTGCACCCCGACGGCCGGGTGACCACGCTGCTCGGCGCCCGGGTGCTCGTGTGGGGCTTCGGCAACATCGGGCAGAACCTCGCTCCACTGCTGCAGGCCCTCGGCGCGCAGGTGACCGGTGTCGGGCGCAGCGCGGGGGAGCGGGCGGGGTTCCCCGTCGTCGCCCAGGACCAGCTGGAGGCCGAGCTCGGGCAGACCGACGTCCTGGTGATGATCCTGCCCGCCACCGAGGCCACGACCCACGCGCTGGACGCCGCCCGGCTGGCCGCGCTGCCGCGGCACGCGTTCGTCGTCAACGTCGGCCGGGGGACGACGGTCGACGAGCCCGCTCTCCTCGCCGCGCTCACCGAGAGGCGCATCGCCGGCGCCGCGCTCGACGTCACGGAGGTCGAGCCGCTGCCGGCCGACTCCCCGTTGTGGGACGCCCCGAACCTGCTGCTCACCCCGCACGCCGCCGGCGGCCGGCCGGTCGGTGGCGACGAGCTCGTCGGCACGAACCTCGCGGCCCTGCTCGCCGGCCGCGAGCTGCGCAACGTCGTGGCGCGCTGACCCCCCGACGGGGGACCGCTGTCGACAGTCGGCACGGATCCCGGGACGGCGCGGCTACCATGACGGTCGACGAGGAGGCTGCTGCGTGAGCGTTGAGTCACTGTCGGCACTGGACCGGAGCACGCTGCGCGAGCGGTCCCTCGAGGCGCTCCGGGCCGCCATCCTCTCCGGCCGGTACCGGCCCGGCGACCACCTCGGCGAGGTGGAGCTGGCGGGGTCGCTCGGGGTGAGCCGCGGCACGGTGCGCGAGGCGCTGCGGCACCTCCAGCAGGAGGGCCTGGTCACCGCCGGCAACCGCGGGATGTTGCGGGTCAACAGCCTGACCTCCGCCGAGGTGCGCGAGCTCTTCCGCGTCCGGGCCGCCCTCGAGGGGCTCGCCGTCCGGGAGGTCATCGCCTCGCCCCGGCGCGAGGCCGCCGCGGAGACGCTGCGGACGGCCGTGGAGCGGCTCTCCGACGAGGACGAGCCCGCCGCGCGGATGGAGGCGGACCTGGCCTTCCACCTGCTGCTCTGCCAGCTGTCGGGCAACTCCATGCTCGTCGAGGCGTGGCAGCGACTCGAGGGCCGGATGCGGGTGGCCATCCTCAACGGCGCGGCCTGGCAGGCGCCGATGATGGCCCGCGACCGGCACGTCCCGATCGTCGAGGCGATCGAGCGCGGCGACGTGGAGGCGGCCGTGCGGGTCGTCGACGAGCACATGGCCGGCGCCGCGGAGCACTTCGCCCAGGCCACCGACTCCGCCTGAGAGACCCCGTCCTGGCCCCGTCCCGAGGCTCCGGCCCCGTTCCGGGTCCCGCCCCGAGTCTGCGAGGGGTGGGGAGGACGGGGTCCTTCTGCGAGGGGTGAGCAGGACGGTGTCCTCCTGAGGCGGCTCTGCCCCACCGCTCGTATGCTCGCGGCGGGACCCCGCAGAAGGGCCGCCCCTCCGCGCCCCTCGTGAGAAGAGCCCGTCCCGGCTCGGTCCCCGAGGCTCACCCGAGCGTGCAAGGGGTGGGGAGGACGGGGTCCGGGAACCGGCGGTGCCCTTGAGGGCAGCCAACCCCTCCGTGCTTCGACCTGCACGAACGCAGGCGTCGGAAAGTGACCCTTGACACCGTGACCCGCACCACCCACTCTAGTCGCCAGTTGACTGTTGACAGTCAACGGCCAACGGGGTTCCGACGCACATCCGGCCATTGGAGGTCATCGTGACCGAGCGGCATCCACCCGTCCGTGATCCACACCTCGAGGAAGTCGCCGCCTGGCACCCGATCGAGGGCACCCCGACCAAGAAGAAGGTCGCGGTCGGCTGCTCGATCGGGGCGACGATCGAGACCTACGACTTCATCGGGTTCGGCACCGCCGCGGCGCTGTACTTCAACGAGGCGTTCTTCCCGGCCAACGACCCGCTGTCGGGCACGCTGCTGTCCTTCGCCACGCTGGGCGTCGGCTTCGCGGTGCGCCCCCTCGGCGGGGTCGTCGGCGGCTACCTGGGCGACCGCATCGGCCGCAAGCCGGTCCTGGTCGGCTCGCTGCTGCTGATGGGCATCGCCACGATGCTGATCGGTGCGCTGCCGACCTACCAGATGGTCGGCATCTGGGCGCCCATCCTGCTGGTGCTCGTCCGGGTGGTGCAGGGCCTGGCATTCGGCGCCGAGTGGGGCGGGGCGATCCTGATGACCTTCGAACACGCCCCGTGGCGCAAGAAAGGCTTGTATACCGGGGTGACGCAGGCCGGCTTCCCGGTCGGGCTGCTGCTGGCCAACTTCGCGTTCCTGATCAGCGTCCCGCTTGGTGAGCAGTGGGCCTGGCGTGTGCCGTTCCTGCTGTCCGCGGTGCTGATCGTCGTGGGCATCTTCATCCGGCTCAAGGTCGAGGAGTCCCCGGAGTTCGAGGAGCTCAAGGAAGAGGGCGACCTGTCGAAGAACCCGCTCAAGGAGGTTCTGCGCGACGACTGGAAGAACATCGTGCGTGCGTTCTGCCTGCGGATCGCCGAGACCGCCGGCTACGCGGTGTCGGTGACGTTCATGCTGTCCTACATCGCCAGTGAGAAGCTGGCGGCGCGGCCGGTGACGCTGACCGCCACGATGATCGCGGCCGCGATCGGCATCTTCGCGACGACGTTCTTCGGCGCCTGGACCGACAAGATCGGTCGCCGCCCCGTGTACATCCTGGGCTGCGCGATCATGGTCGCCTGGGGGATCCCGCTGTTCCTCGTGGTCAACACCGGCTCCGCGGTGCTGATCGTCATCGCGTTCGTCATCAGCTACTCGGTCTGCCAGAACTCGCTGGCCGGGGTGCAGGGCGCCTGGTTCTGCGAGCTGTTCAACGCCAACACCCGCACCACCGGAGCGTCGCTGGCCTACCAGATGTCCGCGGTCGTGTCCGGGTTCACCCCGCTGATCGCGACCGGGCTGTACATCAGCACCGGGTGGATCGGCCCGGCGATGCTGTTCAGCTTCTACGGCCTGCTCGGTCTCGTCGCCGCGCTGGTCACCCGGGAGACCTGGGGCCGCGTGGAGCGCGAGGAGGTCGAGGCGCTGGAGCGGTCGATCGCCGCGGAGGCCGCTGCGGGCCTGCCCACGGTGCG
>DATIMX010000558.1:0-9237 GCA_035474935.1 Geodermatophilus sp.
TCCTACCCACCCCTCGTAAGAGGACCCCGTCCTCCCCACCCTTCGCAGGCTCAGGGTGGGACCGGGGACGGGGCCGGCGGTGCCCTGGAGGGGGCCGCCGCAGACGACGAGAGGCCCCGCCGGAGCGGGGCCTCTCGTCGGGTGTGTCCCCTGAAGGTGGGGAGGACCCCGTCCTCCCCACCCCTCGCACGCTCGGGGCGGCGCCCTGAACTGGGGCCGGGTGGGGCAGGGGTCCTGCGTCAGCGGGCGCTGCCGTCGACGATGGTGAACAGGTCGATCAGGCCGGTGACCTCGAGCGGGCGGGTGACGGCGCGGGTGGTGGCGATGAGCCGCAGGGCCACCTCCCGGGCGCGGGAGGACTTCTGGGTCTCGACGAGGACCGCGAGCCCGGCCGAGCCGAGGAACTGCACGCCGGAGAGGTCGATGACCAGTTCCCGCGGCTGCTGCTCGAGCTGGCTGTCGAGGGTCGAGCGGAGGACCGGAGCGGTGAAGGTGTCCACCTCGCCGACGACCGTCACCGTCACCACGCCGTCCTCACCCGTGCTGGTGGAGAGGGTGATCACGTCGTCGAAGGGTGCCTCGGTGCCCTCGGTCGACACGTCGGGCTGCCCCTCGGCGGGCAGGTCGGATGTGGTCACGGGCTGAGCTCCTCTCAACGGCCGTACCCGGCGGCACGACCGCCCGGACAATCTACCGCTGCGCGGCCCCCCGGATGTCGTGGCCCCCGGGACACGCACGTCGTCGAACGTGTCCGTACCGGGAGGTTGCCCGGCGCGGCCGCGGCTGCCTGCTCAACCGCAACAACAACGTAGACATCCGATCTGGAACACGCCAACCCGCTCCCGCGACCGCCCCGATCCGGTGAGCCTCTCCACCGCCGCTGAGCAGCGGGTACACCCCGATGGGGCATGTCGTCGCGTGGGTGGAGTCGGTCCAGGGACAGGCCGGCGGGGCGCATCCGACGGGGCCGCTGCTGGCCGCGGTCGGGTCGACGAGCGGGGACCGCAGGCCCCGCGATCAGGCCCGGGGTGGGCGCAGCCGGGGCCGGGGACGGCACCTGACCGGGGGGTCGGCCGGTGGGCCGACGGACCACACCCCCGCTCGCTCAGTCCACCAGGTGGATGGCGGTCTCCTCCGGACCCTCGCCGCCGACCACCGGGTCGCGGCTGGCCTCGACGTCGTCGGCGGTGCGGTTGGTGCCGGAGTCGGTGTCCGGGGTGGTGTCGTAGTCCTGCTCGAGCTGCCCGATGCCGCGGCCCGGGTCCTCGGCGGGGCGCACGTCCGGGACGTCGTCGGCGACCTCCTCCTCCAGGCGCGCGGACAGCGACTCGCCCTCGGACTGCTCGAACGCGGTGGTGCCGAAGTCGACGGTCCGGTGGCTCTCGCGGTCGCCGAGCTCCGGGGCGAACTGGGGGTCCTCGGAGCGCTGCATGGTCGGGAAGTCGTCCTGCGAGACGTCCGGGACGCCGTTGTCCTCGGGGAACACGTCGCGGGCGGTCTGGCCCTCGGGGCCGGTCGAGCCGGTGTCGCCGCGGACGTCGTCGCGGGTCCCGGTGAGACCGCGCTCGTCGTCGGGGAAGTCGCTGTCGTTGAGGGCGGAGTGGACAGCTCCGCGGTCGTTCGGGTCGGGCTCGGTCATGGGGTTGCCTCCGTTCTGCGTGCGGCCGCCATGCACACGCTCGTCCGTCCCGTGGACGGGGGACCGGTCGGGCGACCGGCGTCGTGATCTCGCCCTACCCGTGGGACTGCGCCCCATGCGCGGGTCCACTCGCGGACACCGGTCGGCCCCGTTCCGCATGGCACCCGCGGGAGTGGGTAGCGCGCCTGCCATGGCCATCGCAGACGAGGTGCAGCGGATCGGGGCTCCCGTCCGTCGCTGGGCCCGCCACCAGAAGCGCGAGTACACGCAGGGCGAGCCGCGCCCGCTGGGCGGTGACCTCGGCGCGATGGGCGTCTACCTGGGTCTGGTGTCGGCCGGCGCTGCCGCCGTCCGGGCCTCGGGCCGGGAGCTCCCCGAACGGATCCCGCCGGGCGATGCGGCACTGCTGGCGGTGGCCACCTTCCGGCTGGCTCGGCGGATCGCCAAGGACCCGGTGACGAGCCCGCTCCGGGCGCCGTTCACGACCTTCCAGGGTCCCTCCGGCCATGCGGAGGTCGCCGAGGAGGTCCGCGAGCACGGGGGCGTCAAGCACGCCATCGGGGAGCTGCTCACGTGTCCGTTCTGCCTGGCGCAGTGGGTGGCGACCGGGCTCGTCTTCGGCTACGTGACCGCACCGAAGGCCACCCGCCTGGCCGCGTTGACCATGACCCTGGTCGCCGGTTCGGACATCCTGCAGTTCGTCTACGACTCGATCCAGAACGGTGGGCTCGCTCCGGAGGGCGAGGAGTCCGGCGTGCAGTGACTCCTCCGTCCGGAGGAGGTGGCGCCGCTCCACCTGCCGGAGGCGTGGCGGCGGTCCTATCCTGGTGATCTTGACCGCCCGCCTTCCCCGCCCGCGGTCGCGGACCCGATCTCTGGACAGGAGCACGGCATGCGGTCGATCTGGCGCGGGGCGGTGTCGTTCGGCCTGGTGAGCATCGGCGTGAAGCTGTACACGGCCACCGAGGACCACGACATCCGGTTCAACCAGGTGCACGCCGTCGACGGCGGGCGCATCAAGTACCGGCGGGTGTGCTCGATCGACGGCGAGGAGGTCGAGTACTCCGAGATCGCCAAGGGCTACGAGCTGCCCGACGGCCAGCTGGTGGTGCTGACCGACGAGGACTTCGAGGAGCTGCCGCTGGCCAGCCGGCGGGAGATCGAGGTGCTGCAGTTCGTCGACCAGGACGAGATCGACCCGATCCAGTACGAGAAGACGTACTACCTGGAGCCCGACCCCTCGGCGACCCGCCCGTACGTGCTGCTGCGCGACGCCCTGGAGAACGCCGGCCGGGTCGCCATCACCAAGATCGCCATCCGCTCGCGCGAGTCGCTCGCGGCGCTGCGCGTCAAGGACGGCGTGATGGTGCTGCACACCATGCGCTGGCCCGACGAGATCCGCCGTCCCGACTTCGCGTTCCTCGACGAGGACGTCGCCGTCCGCCCGCAGGAGCTGCAGATGGCCGAGGCGCTGATCGGGTCGATGACCGGGGAGTTCGACCCGACCGAGTTCACCGACGACTACCGCGAGGCGATGGCCGAGCTGCTGGAGGCCAAGCAGAGCGGCGGCGAGGTGCAGCCGCTGCCCGAGACCGCCGACTCCGGCGCCGCCGTCGTCGACCTGATGAGCGCGTTGCGCCGCAGCGTCGAGGCCGCGCGGGGCGGCGCTCCCGCCGAGGAGCCTCCTGCACGCAGGGCGCCGGCCAAGAAGGCCACCGCCGCCAGGAAGGCCGCGCCCCCGGCGGACGACGAGGCCCCGGCCCGCCGGACCGCGGCCGGGAAGACCACGGCAGGGAAGGCGACCGCGGCCAAGAAGGCGACCACGGCGAAGAAGGCGACCGCCGCGAAGAAGGCGACCGCGGCCGAGCGGGCCACCGCCGCGAAGGCGCCGGCCAAGCGGGCCCGCCGCACCGCCTGAGGTGCCGGCTCGGGGGAGTGCCCGGCGGACCCCGCCGACCGGGGACCCGTTCGCGGTGTCCGAGGGCGCGGCCGGCCTGGTGCTGCGGCTCGAGCGGGACGGCGTCCCCTGGTGCTGGGCGCTCCCGCAGGGGCCGCCGGCCGGGCGCGGGCCCGCGCTGCCCGCCGTCCCCACGACGGACGGCGGGGCCCCCGGGACCCGTCCGTGGGACTCCGGCCGCTACGCGGTCGAGGAGTGGCGCGAGGACCGCGTCGTCGTCGCCCTCGCCGGACGGCGGCTGCGCGGCCGGCACGTGCTCTTCCGCGAGCGCGACGGCGGCTGGTGGGTCCGCGCCCTGGACGCCCCGGCTGAGGGCGCGCCGCTGGCACCGATGCTCGCGACCCCGGGTGAGCTGCCGCCACCGGGGCAGGACGACGCGTGGGGCTACGAGTTCAAGTGGGACGGCGTCCGGGCGATCTCGGTCGTGGAGGCCGGGACACTGGCTCTCTGGGCCCGCAGCGGCACCGACATCACCGTCCGTTATCCCGAACTGAGCCGACTACCCGAGGTACTTCGCGGGCACGACGCGATCGTCGACGGCGAGGTGGTCGCCCTCGACGCGCGCGGTCGGCCGGACTTCGGCGCGCTGCAGGGCCGGATGCACCGCACCGGTCCGGAGGTGCGCCGGATGGCCGCCGCCGCGCCGGTCACCTACCTGGTCTTCGACCTGCTGGAGGTGGACGGCGAGAGCCTGCTCGGGGTGCCGTACGCGCAGCGCCGGGAGCGACTCGAGACCCTCGGCGTCGCCGGGGAGCGGTGGCTGCCCACACCGTGGTTCCGCGGCGGTGGAGCCGCGGTGCTGGCCGCGAGCCGGGACAACGGCCTCGAGGGGATCGTCGCCAAGCGGCTCGACGCGCCGTACCGCCCGGGGCTGCGCGGGCCGGACTGGCGCAAGGTGAAGAACGTCCGGACGCAGGCGGTCGTCGTCGGCGGCTGGCGGCCGGGGCAGGGCCGGCGGGCCGGGGGAGTGGGCTCGCTGCTGGTGGGCGTGCACGACGACGCCGGCCGGCTGGTCTACGCCGGGCACGTCGGGACCGGCTTCACGGCGGCGGCCCTGAAGGAGCTCGAGCCGCTGTTCACCCCGGCTGACGCGCCGCCGTTCGCCGACGCGCTGCCCCGGGAGGTCACCCGCGACGCGCACTGGGTGGCGCCGGAGCTGGTCGGGGAGGTGGCCTTCGCCGCGTGGACCGCGGACGGCCGGATGCGCCACCCGTCGTGGCGCGGGCTGCGCGACGACCTGGTGCCCGAGGACGTGGTCGAGGAGTGGTGACCGCCTGGCGGGTACAGGTGTGCCCGTGAGCAGGCAGCTGGTGCGCGTGGACGGGCGTCAGCTGCACGTCTCGAACCTGGAGAAGGTGCTCTTCCCGGAGGTGTCCTTCACCAAGGCGCAGGTCATCGACTACTACGTGCGCATCGCGCCGGTGCTGCTGCCGCACCTGTCCGGCCGGCCGGTGACCTTCACCCGCTGGCCCGACGGGGTGGAGGGGCAGGCGTTCTTCGAGAAGAACAGCGCCCGGCACGCCCCGGACTGGGTGCGGAAGGTGACCGTCCCGAGCCCCGGCAGCTCCCGCGGCCGGGAGACCCTGGAGATGGTCGTCCTGGAGACCGTCGCCGACCTCGCGTGGGCGGCCAACCTGGCGGCACTGGAGCTGCACGTGCCGCAGTGGCAGGTGGGCAGCCGGCTGCAGCCGACGCTGCCGGACCTGCTCGTCCTCGACCTCGACCCCGGCCCGGACGCCGGGATCCTGGAGTGCTGCGAGGTCGCCGACCGGCTGCGCCAGCGGCTGGTCGACGACGGCCTGGACCCGGTGGTGAAGACGTCGGGCTCCAAGGGGGTGCAGGTGTACGCGCCGATCCGGGTGAGCGACCGCGAGCACCCCAGCCGGTACGCCCGCGCGCTGGCCCAGGAGCTCTCCGCCGAGACCCCCGACCGGGTCGTGTGGCGCATGGAGAAGGTGCTGCGGCCGGGCAAGGTGCTCATCGACTGGAGCCAGAACAACCCGGCCAAGACGACGGTCGCCCCGTACTCGCTGCGCGCCCGCCCCGACGCCCCGGTGTCCACGCCGATCGGCTGGGACGAGGTCGAGGCGGTGCTCGACGGCGCCGACCCCGGCTCGCTGCGCTTCCGCACCGAGGACGTGCTGGCCCGCGTCGAGGACTACGGCGACCTCTTCGACATCGCCGGGGCCCAGCGCGCCGTCCTGCCCCCGGCCTGAGGGAGGACCACCCTTTCCCCCACGCCTCGCGAGCTCGGCACGGGACCCGGGAGGGGGTCTCCGTCCTGTGCCGTCGCCGTCGCTGCCGTCGGCGGCCTCGCCACGTCGGGGAACGGCGCTCGGGGCTGCCTGGCATCCTCGATTCCCGTGTCCGCTGAACTGCCCTCGCCCGGCCCGCGCGACGACCGGCTGGCCGACGTCGGCCGCCTGCTGGTCCGCTGCCCCGACCGGCCGGGGATCGTCGCCGTCCTGAGCGGGCTGATGGCCGACGCCGGGGCGAACATCATCGACTCGCAGCAGCACTCGTCGGACCCGGTGGGTGGCACCTTCACGCTGCGCCTGGAGTTCTTCCTCGCCGACCTGGCCGGCCGGCGCCAGCAGCTCGAGGCCGCCCTGGCGCTGCTCGCGCAGACGTGGCAGTTCACCTGGCGGCTGACCGAGGCGGCGCACCGCCCACGCCTGGCGGTCTTCGTCTCCCGGACCGACCACGTGCTGCAGGAGCTGCTCTACCGGGTGCGCGCCGGCGACCTGCGCGCCGAGATCGCCGCCGTCGTCTCCAACCACCCCGACCTCGAGCCGGTCGCCCGGGCGGCCGGCGTCCCGTTCCACCACGTGCCGGTGACGCCGGAGACGAAGGCGGAGGCCGAGGCGCGGGCGCTGGAGCTCATCGGGGACGTCGACCTGGTGGTGCTCGCGCGCTACATGCAGATCGTCTCGGCGGACTTCTGCAGCCGGTTTCCGGAGCGGCTGATCAACATCCACCACAGCTTCCTGCCGGCCTTCGTCGGGGCGAACCCGTACCGGGCGGCGCACGACCGCGGCGTGAAGCTGATCGGGGCCACCGCGCACTACGTGACGCCCGAGCTCGACGCCGGGCCGATCATCGAGCAGGAGGTCGCCCGGGTGGACCACCGCGCGACCGTGGAGGACATGCGCCGGATCGGCCGTTACGTCGAGCGCCAGGTGCTGGCCCAGGCGGTCACCTGGCACGTCGAGGACCGGGTCATCGTGGACGGCGAGAAGACCATCGTCTTCGCCTGAAAGAGGACCTCGTCCCCCTCACCACTCGCAGGCTCGCGGCGAGCCTCTGGAGGAGGCAGGGCCGGTCCTTAAGTTGACTCAATCAAGAAAACCGTGTTGGGTGGGACCCGATGGAGGCGACCTGGCAGGAGCAGCTCCGCGCGGTGGGGCTGCGCGTCACGCGGCCCCGTCTGTCGGTGCTGCAGGTGCTCGCCGAACGTCCCCACGCGGACGTCGACACCATCGTCACCGCCGCCCGCGAGGTGCACCCGACGTTGTCGCCGCAGGCGGTCTACGGGGTGCTGCAGGCGCTCGTCACCGGCGGCCTGGCCCGCCGGATCGAGCCGGCCGGCGCGCCCGCGCTCTTCGAGTTGCGCGTCGGTGACAACCACCACCACCTGGTCTGCCGCTCGTGCGGTGCGGTCGCCGACGTCGATTGCACCGTGGGGGCGGCTCCGTGCCTGACGCCCTCGGACACGGCGGGTTTCGTCGTGGACGAGGCGGAGGTCGTCTTCTGGGGTCTCTGCCGGGACTGCCGGGTAGGGAGCCCGTCGGAGACCACGAAGGTCCCCGAGCACCACGATCGAGGAGGAGTACACGAATGACCGACGTCGCATCGCAGGGCCCTGCGCCGAGCGAGGCCGACCGTCCGGTCCTGACCAACCGTCAGGGTCACCCGGTCTACGACAACCAGAACCAGCGGACGGTGGGCGTTCGTGGCCCGGCGACGCTGGAGAACTACCAGTTCCTCGAGAAGATCAGCCACTTCGACCGGGAGCGCATCCCCGAGCGCGTGGTGCACGCCCGCGGCGTGACGGCCTTCGGCTACTTCGAGGCCGACGGCACGGTCGGCGACGAGCCGATCAGCACGTACACGCGCGCCAAGCTGTTCCAGGAGAAGGGCAAGCGCACCGACGTCGCGCTGCGGTTCTCGACCGTCGCCGGTGGCCGCGACTCCTCGGAGTCCGCGCGCGACCCGCGCGGGTTCGCCGTGAAGTTCTACACCGAGGACGGCAACTGGGACCTCGTCGGCAACAACCTTGGCGTCTTCTTCATCCGCGACGCCATCAAGTTCCCCGACTTCATCCACTCGCAGAAGCCGGACCCGGTCACCTTCGAGGCCAGCGTCGCCGAGCGCGCGTTCGACTTCTTCAGCCAGACCCCCGAGGCCATGCACATGGTCTCGCTGGTCTTCAGCCCCCGCGGCACGCCGGCCTCCTACCGGTTCATGCAGGGCTTCGGCGTCAACACCTACAAGTGGGTCAACGCCCAGGGCGAGACCGTCCTGGTCAAGTACCACTGGCTGCCCAAGCAGGGCGTGAAGTCCTGGACCGCCGCCGACGCCGCGGCCGTGCAGGCCCAGACCCTGGGCGCGCACACCAAGGACCTGCACGACGCGATCGCCGCCGGCGACTTCCCGTCGTGGGACCTGCACGTGCAGATCATGAGCGACGACGAGCACCCGGAGCTGGACTTCGACCCGCTCGACGACACCAAGGTCTGGCCGGAGGAGGTCTTCCCGCTCCGCAAGGTCGGCACGATGACCCTCAACCGGATGCCGGACGACAACTTCACGCAGAACGAGCAGATCGCGTTCGGCACCGGCGTGCTGGTGGACGGTCTGGACTTCTCCGACGACAAGATGCTGGTCGGCCGGACGTTCTCCTACAGCGACACCCAGCGCTACCGGGTGGGCCCGAACTACCTGCAGCTGCCGGTCAACCAGCCCAAGGCGCGGGTGGCCACCAACCAGCGCGACGGCCAGATGGCCTACGGCGTGGATCGCGCCGAGGGCGCCAACCCGCACGTGAACTACGAGCCGTCGATCCTGGGCGGCCTGCGGGAGGCCGAGTACCCGACCCACGACGAGCAGGGGCCGCTCATCACCGGCCGGGTCACCCGCAAGCGGATCCCGCGGACCAACGACTACGCGCAGGCCGGCGAGCGCTACCTGCTGTCGGAGCAGTGGGAGAAGGACGACCTGGTGAAGAACCTGGTCGACGCCCTCTCGCAGTGTCGCCGCGAGATCCAGGAGCGGATGGTCTGGCACCTCTTCATGTGCGAGGACGAGCTGGGCCAGCGCGTCGGTGACGGCCTGGGCATCACCGCGGACGACGTCCGTGGCCTGCCCCCGCTGCAGACGCAGACCCTCTCCGAGGAGGAGCAGCAGCGCGCCGCCAACCTCGGCAAGAACGGTCCGCGTGACGTCACCGGCCACCAGATGACGCACTGCGTGCCCAACGAGCACGTCGTCGTCGCCTGACAGCCACGGGAGCATCGCAGGCAGCGCCAGCGACCGAGGAGCGGATCGTGGCGCGGAAGGCGACCGGCGACATCGTCGCCGGCTGACACCAGCGCACCAGCACTCCGCGGCGGGCCGCGACCGGGACTCCCCGGTTGCGGCC
>DATIMX010000559.1:0-4775 GCA_035474935.1 Geodermatophilus sp.
GCTTGCGGCGCGACCGTGCAACCGGCAACCGCCGGGCACCCGCCAACAACCGCTACCCCTGCCCGGGCAGGAGCAGCGGCCAGGCCCCGCCACTCCAGATCAGCGGGTGGCGGGGCCGCCCCCTGCGCGACGGCCTTGCCCCTGACCGGTGAACGCTGGACGGCCAGCGCCGGCCGCCGAGGGCCGTGGGGTCATGCGTCGTCCACGGTGCGCAGCACTTCGCGGACAACGGTGACCAGCTGCTCACCGTCCCTGGCCCAGTCCTCGATGAGCCGGTCTACCAGGTCGAGCGCCGGTGGCGCCCGCCCGGACGAGTGCGCGGGCCCTGGGCTGGGTGGGCTTGGGGGTCCTCCTCGCCGGCCTGAGGGCCGCGGTCCCGAGCCGCCGGCGCCCGGACACGACGAGCGCTCCGCCCATCGCCTCGACGCGCGGTGGAACCTGCCTGACCGGCCCGTCGTCGGCGCGATCCACGGCCGACACGGCAGACGGACGCTCAGTCGGACTCGACCACCGCTGCTGCGACGACCAGGTCCTGCCAGGACATCCCGACGCTCTTGAAGACCAGCGGCCGGTCGGCCGGCGAGGGAACCGCACCGGTCACGAGGTCGCGCACGGGCACGAGGTCGGCGGCGGTCAGCGCGCCCTCGGCGATCGCCAGCACCACGTCCCCGGCCTCGCGCAGCGCGGTCGCGACGTCCTCGACCACCACGGTGGCCCGGCCCAGGAGCGGCGCGTCGAGTTCGCGGGCGTCGGGCTCGTGCGAGCCGACCGCGACCACCACGGCGTCGTCGCGCAGCAGGCTCGAGTCGAACACCGGCGAGCGGGCCGAGGTCGCGCAGACGACGACGTCCGCGGCCCGCAGCGCCTCGTCGGCGTCCGCGGAGCCGAGCCGCACCGCCTCCAGCGGAGTCCGGGACGGATCGCGGACCAGGTGGGTGACGCCGGCCAGCGGGCGGACGGCGGCCAGCGTGGCGACGTGCCCGGTGGCCTGCGGGCCGGCCCCGACCACGGCCACGCGCAGCGGCCGGTCGGGCAGGGCCGGGAGGACGGCGGCGACCGACACGGCCGGGGTGCGCAGCGTGGTCAGCGCCGTGCCGTCGAGCACCGCGCGCAGCGCGAGGGTCTCCCGGTCGAAGAGCAGGTAGGCGGCCTGGATGCGGGGCAGGCCGCGGGCCGGGTTGTCCGGCGCGACGGTGGCCACCTTGACCCCCGCCGCGGCCGGCGTCTCCGAGGGCATCAGCAGGAACTGGCCGTGCGACAGGCCGACCGCCGCGCGGGGTGGGTCGGCCGCGGGGTCCAGGCCGCCGCGCAGCGCGGCGGTGATCGCTCGGACCGCGCCGGCCGGGCCGAGCGCGGCGACGGCGTCCGCGTCGAGGAACCTCACCGCAGCACGGTCGTCGAGGGCACCACGGCGGCACCCTGCCACACCGGGGGACTGCGGCTCCTGGTGCAGGTCGGCCACCTGCGCGAGCAGCTGCCGGCCGTGTCCCCTCCACCTCCTCCCTGCTGCGTGCGCACGGGGTCGGGGCGGCCGGGGCGGGGGCGCCGCCTCCCTACGCTCGGACCGTGACCACCGCCGCGGGGACCGGGGCGTGAGCGTCCAGGGAGCCGTGCTCGGCTTCGGCCTCGTCGCCCTGCTGCTGACCATCACCCCGGGCCTCGACACCGCCCTGGTCCTCCGCGCCGCCATCACGCGGGGACGACGGGAGGCGGTGGCCACGGCGCTCGGGGTGGTCGCCGGCGTCCTGGCGTGGGGCGCCGCCGCCGCGGTCGGGGTGTCCGCCCTGCTGGCGGCGTCCACCGTCGCCTACGACGTCCTCCGGCTCGTCGGCGCCGGCTACCTGGTCCGGCTCGGTGGGCGGATCCTGTGGCGCCTCGTCCGCCACCCTGCCGAGGCGGCCGCAGGCTCGTCCCCGTCGCCGGGAGGAGCCTGGCGGTCGGCCCGCACCGGTCTGCTGACCAACCTGCTCAACCCGAAGGTCGGCGCCTTCTACGTGTCCGTACTGCCGCAGTTCCTCCCGCCGGGGACCCCGGCCCTCGGCATGGGCGTGCTGTTGGCCCTCGTCCACGCGGCGCTGAGCCTCGTCTGGTTCGCCGTCCTCGTCCTCGGTGCGGTGGCCGCCCGCCGGTGGCTGCAGCGCCCGGGAGCCAGCTGGACCGTCGAGGGCGTCACCGGGGTCGCCCTGCTCGGTCTCGGCCTGCGGCTCGCTCTGCCCGGCGGCTGACCGGGGCACGGAGGGAGGTGACCCGTCGCCCGGCGGGGCAGGATCCGGGGGTCCTGCCCTCGACCAGGAGGAGAGCGCCGCCGTGACCGAGCCCCGACCGCCGTTCCCGCCGTTCGACCGCGACGGCGCGCTGACCAAGGTGCAGGCCGCCGAGGACGCGTGGAACACCCGCGACCCGCACCGCGTGAGCCTGGCCTACACCGAGGACTCCGTCTGGCGGAACCGCGATGAGTTCCTCACCGGCCGGGCGGAGATCGTCGACTTCCTGACCCGCAAGTGGGAGCGCGAGCTCGACTACGTGCTGCGCAAGAGCCTGTGGGGCTTCACCGACGACCGCATCGCCGTCCGCTTCCAGTACGAGTGGCACGACGCCGCGGGGCAGTGGTTCCGCAGCTACGGCAACGAGCTCTGGGAGTTCGACGAGCGCGGCCTCATGCGCCGTCGCGAGGCGAGCATCAACGACGTCCCCATCGCCGAGACCGACCGGCGGTGGCACGGCCCGCGCCCCGACGACGAACGGGGCCCGGGGTACGACATCCCCCTCCGCTGAGCCGGTGCTGAGGGCATCCCCCCTGCTCAGAGGGGTGTGCGTCACAGCGCGGGAGGGGTCGTCTCCGCTACCGTTGAGCTGCGCAACCGAGTCGCGACCTCCCGATCGTGGCCGAGCGCAGGTCCAGACGGGAGGCACTGTGGCCCTCCCGTCGTCCCGTTCCCGCGCCACGTCGTCCCCGGAGGAGTCGCCGGCGTCGTCCCCGCTGCCCGCCGGGACGCTGCTCCCGGCCGCGTCCGACGAGGCGTTCGAGCGGTTCGTCCGGCTGGTCCGCCACCAGCTGTCGGTGCCGGTGGCGCTGGTGACGCTGGTGAGCGCCGTGGAGCAGGTCTTCCCCGGCGCCGCCGGGCTGCCCGAGCCGTACCAGAGCGAGCGGCGCACCCCGCTGAGCCACTCGTTCTGCCAGCACGTGGTCGCCTCGTCCGAGCCGCTGGTCGTCGAGGACGCGCGGCGCCATCCCCTGGTCCGGCACAACCTCGCCGTCCCCGACCTGCACGTCGTCGCCTACGCGGGGATGCCGCTGGTGGACGCCGACGGCCGGGTGATCGGCTCGCTGTGCGCCATCGACTCCCAGCCGCGGCACTGGACCGACACCGACCTGGCGGTGCTCACCGACCTGGCCGGCGCCTGCTCCTCGGAGCTGCAGCTGCGGATCATGACGGTGCGCGCCGCGCAGGCCGCCGACGTCGCCGCCCGCGAGTGGCAGCGCACCCAGCAGCTGCTGGAGGAGCGCAGCAGCGTCGCGGAGACGTTGCAGCGGGCGATGCTGCCGCAGCTCCCGGAGCCCGACGGGCTGCAGATGGCCGGCCGCTACCTACCCGCGCACGGCGACGACCGGGTGGGCGGTGACTGGTTCGACGGCTTCTGCACCGCGGACGACGTCACGGTGCTGGCGATCGGCGACACCGTCGGCCACGACATCGCCGCCGCCGCGGACATGAGCCAGCTGCGCACGCTGCTGCGCGGCTACGCCGTCGACCGCGGCGAGGTCCCCTCCGACACGATGCAGCGCCTGGACCGGGCGATGGCCCGGCTGCCGGTGAGCGCCATCGCCTCGATCGTCCTGGCCCGCATCGAGCCTGCGCGGCCCGACGGGTCGCGGCGGCTGCGCTGGACCAACGCCGGTCACCCGCCGCCGCTGCTGCTGCGCCCCGACGGCACGGTCGACGTGCTGCGCACCGCGCCGGACATGCTCGTCGGCATCGACCCCACCCGGCCGCGCCGGGACCACGCGACGGACCTGCCCGCGGGCGGCACGCTGCTGCTCTACACCGACGGCCTGATCGAGCGCCGCAGCACCGGCCAGGACATCGACGCCGGCATCGCCGCCCTCGCCGCCACGCTCGGCGGGCTGCAGGAGCTGCCGGTCGACGCGATCCTCGACCGCGTGCTGGCCCCGGTCCGCTACGACCGCGAGGACGACATCGCCGCCCTCGCCATCCGCGTCGAGGGCTGACCTCCAGGTCGTCTCGGCGTGTCGCGCAGCAGTACGGTCCCGGATGTGGCGCAGCGATGGCTCGACGAGGAGCAGCAGAGGACCTGGCGGACGTGGCTGAGCGTCGCCGAGCTGCTCCCGCGGGTCCTCGACGCCCAGCTCCAGCGCGACGCCGGCCTCAGCCACGCCGCCTACGTCGTCCTGGCCATGCTCTCGGAGGCGCCCGGGCGCAACCGGCGGATGAGCGACCTGGCCCGCCGCGCCAACCAGTCGCAGAGCCGGCTCTCGCACACCGTCGCGCGGCTGGAGGAGCGCGGCTGGGTGCGCCGTGAGCGCTCCGCCGAGGACGGCCGGGGGCACGTCGCCGTCCTCACCGACGCCGGGTGGGACGTCGTCCGCTCGGTCGCGCCCGGGCACGTCGAGGCCGTCCGCGCGGCGGTGTTCGACCCGCTCACCGACGAGCAGACCCGCGCCCTCGGCGACGCGCTGCAGGCGGTGCTCGACCGGCTCGATCCCGACCACAGCCTGCGCCTGCGGGAGGTGGCGGACGCCGGCTGACCGCCGG
>DATIMX010000560.1:0-2911 GCA_035474935.1 Geodermatophilus sp.
ACGGCGACACCGACCGGGTGCCGGAGGGCGGCGGGACGATGGGGTCGCGCAGCCTGCAGCAGGGCGGCGCGGCGGTGCACCAGGCGGCCGGCGAGCTCGTCGAGCTGGCCAGGCAGCGGGCCGCGGAGAAGCTGGAGGTCGCCCCCGAGGACCTGATCGTCGACCTGGGTCTGGCCGGGCTCGCCGTCCGCGGGACGCCGGGGACGGGGATCACGTTCGCCGAGCTGGCCGAGGACGAGCAGCTGCTGGTGCAGACCCGGTTCACCGCCGCGGCGCCGACGTTCCCCTTCGGCGCCCACGTGGTGGTCGTGGAGGTGGACGTCGAGTCCGGCAAGGCCGAGGTGGCCCGGCTGATCGCGGTCGACGACGCCGGCACGATCCTCAACCCGCTGCTGGCCGAGGGGCAGCGGCACGGCGGCTACGCCCAGGGGGTGGCGCAGGCGCTGCTGGAGGAGGTCCTCTACGACGAGGACGGCAACCCGACCACCTCGACGCTGGCCGACTACCCGTTCATCTCCGCCACCGAGCTACCCAGCTTCGAACTCGTCGAGATGGCCACGCCGACCCCGATGAACGCCCTCGGCGCGAAGGGCATCGGCGAGGCAGGGACGATCGGCGCCACCCCGGCCGTGCAGAACGCGGTCATCGACGCCGTGGCCCACCTCGGCGTCCGGCACATCGACATGCCCACCACCCCGATGCGGGTGTTCCGGGCCATCCAGCAGGCCCAGGGAGCCAACTGATGCAGGTCTCGATCACCGTCAACGGACAGCAGCGCACCGACGAGGTGGAACCCCGGCTGCTGCTGGCGCACTACCTGCGTGAGGTCTGCGGGCTGAAGGCGACCAACCTCGGTTGCGACACCACCTCGTGCGGCGCGTGCACCGTCATCGTGGACGGGCTGTCGGTGAAGTCGTGCACGGTCCTGGCGGCCCAGACCGACGGCGCGCAGGTGACCACGCTCGAGGGCCTGGCCGGTCCGGACGGCGAGATGCACCCGATGCAGCGGGCGTTCCGCGAGGAGCACGGTCTGCAGTGCGGGTTCTGCACCCCGGGCATGGTGATGGCCGCCATCGGCGTCCTGGCCGACAACCCCGACCCCACCGACCGCGAGATCCGGGAGGGGCTGGAGGGCAACCTCTGCCGCTGCACCGGCTACCACAACATCGTCCGGGCGGTCCGGAGCGCGGCCGAGGCCGGCCCCGCTGCCGGTCAGGTCCCGCAGGCGCAGGAGGTGGCTCGATGACCGAGCGTGCGAGGGCATCCATGGACAGGGCATCCCGGATCACGCGCCCGACGAGCGCCAGCGAGGAGGCCGCGTGATCCCCGGGTCGTTCGAGTACGTGCGGCCGACCTCGGTCGAGGAGGCGGTCGCCGCGCTCGTCGAGCACGGCGACGACGCGAAGATCCTCGCCGGCGGGCACTCGCTGCTGCCGCTGATGAAGCTGCGCCTGGCCATGCCGGCCGTGCTCATCGACATCAGCCGCATCCCGGGGCTGTCCTACGTCCGCGTGGACGGCGACGAGGTCGCCATCGGCGCGGGCACCCGGCACCACGAGCTGGAGCAGGACGAGGTCGCCGCGGCCGAGGTGCCGCTCCTGCCCTACGTCGCCAGCCAGGTGGGCGACCCGCAGGTGCGCCACCGCGGCACCATCGGCGGCACGGTCGCGCACAGCGACCCGGCGTCGGACCTGCCCACCGCGCTGCTGGCGCTGGGCGGCACGGTCGTCGTCCAGGGCCCGAGCGGGCGCCGGGACATCCCGATCACGGAGTTCTGGCTCGGCTTCTTCGAGACGGCGCTGGCCGAGGACGAGCTGATCGTCGAGATCCGGGTGCCGCGCTCCGGCTCGGCCGGCTGGGCCTACGAGAAGTTCACCCGCCGGGCCAACGACTGGCCGATCGTCGCCGCCGCCGCGGTCGACGGCCGGGTCGCGCTGGCCAACATGGCGGGGTCGGTCGTGCGCGCCACCGCCACCGAGGAGGCCCTGGCCCGTGGCGCCTCCATCGAGGAGGCCGCGGCGCTGGCCGATCAGGGCACCAGCCCGGGCGCGGACATGCACGCCGACCAGGAGTACCGCCGCCACCTCGCGCGGCTGCTCACCCGCCGGGCGCTGGAGAAGGCGGCAGGGGCTCCCGCAGCCGCAGCCTGAAAGGACCCTCCTGCCTCCCACCGCTCGCAGGCTCGCGGCGGACCCCTGCAGGAGGGCCGCCCCTCCTCCCCACCGCTCGCAGGCTCGGGGGGCCGGGAGGGGGCCTCGTTCAGCCGGCGGGGGTGAGCATCCCGGCGCCGACGGTGGCGTTGGTGGCCTCGTCGACCAGGATGAAGCGGCCGGTCACCCGGTTGCGGGTGTAGTCGTCGACGAACAGCGGCTGGGTGACGCGCAGGCGCACCCGGCCGATGTCGTTGAGGCCGAGCTCGGTGGCCTCCCGGTCCCGGTGCAGCGTGTTCACGTCGAGCCGGTAGGCCAGCTCCTTGACCATCGCGCGCGCCGTGCGGGTGGTGTGCTTGACCGCGATCCGCCGGCGCGGCCGCAGCGGCTCGTCGGTCATCCAGCAGACCAGCGCGTCGAGGTCCTGCGTGGCCGTCGGGGCGTTCTCCGGCTTGCTGATGAGGTCGCCGCGGGAGATGTCGAGGTCGTCGGCGAGTCGCAGCGTCACCGCCATCGGCGGGAAGGCCTCGTCCACCGGGCCGCGCGGACCGTCGATGCCGGCGATCGTCGTCGGCAGGCCGCTGGGCAGCACCGTGACCTCGTCGCCGACGCGGAAGACCCCGCTGGCGACGGTGCCGGCGTAGCCGCGGTAGTCGTGGTGCTCCTCGGTCTGCGGCCGGATGACGTACTGCACCGGGAACCGCGCGTCGGTGAGGTTGCGGTCGCTGGCCACGTGCACGTGCTCGAGGTGGTGGAGCAGC
>DATIMX010000561.1:0-1849 GCA_035474935.1 Geodermatophilus sp.
GGCTCGATGACCGGCATCAGCCGCAAGCTGCCCGACACCGAGCGGCAGCGGCTCAAGGACATCCTCAAGAAGATCGTCCCCGAGGACGCCGGTGTGATCATCCGCACCGCCGCCGAGGGGGCCTCGGAGGAGGAGCTGACCCGCGACGTCGCCCGCCTGCAGGCGCAGTGGGACGTCATCCAGAAGAAGGCGGAGTCCTCCTCCAACGCCCCGAGCCTGCTCTACGGCGAGCCCGACCTGGCCATCCGGGTCATCCGCGACGTCTTCAACGAGGACTTCAAGGAGCTCGTCGTCCAGGGCGACGACGCCTGGGACACCGTCGAGGCCTACGTCGCACACGTCTCCCCGGAGCTGGTCGGCCGGCTGACCCGGTTCACCGGCGAGGGTGACGTCTTCCGCGACCTGCGCATCGACGAGCAGCTGGCCAAGGCGCTGGACCGCAAGGTGTGGCTGCCGTCGGGCGGCTCGCTGGTCATCGACCGCACCGAGGCGATGACCGTGGTCGACGTCAACACCGGCAAGTTCACCGGCTCCGGCGGCAACCTCGAGCAGACCGTCACGCGCAACAACATGGAGGCGGCCGAGGAGATCGTCCGCCAGCTCCGGCTGCGCGACATCGGCGGCATCATCGTCATCGACTTCATCGACATGGTGCTCGAGAGCAACCGCGACCTGGTGCTGCGGCGGCTGACCGAGTGCCTGGGCCGCGACCGCACCAAGCACCAGGTCGCCGAGGTCACCTCGCTGGGCCTGGTGCAGATGACCCGCAAGCGGGTCGGCCAGGGGCTGCTCGAGGTCTTCTCCGAGCCGTGCGAGCACTGCCGCGGCCGGGGCGTCATCGTCAGCACCGACCCGGTGGACGAGAAGCGCCGGGGCACCGGCGGCGGCAACGGCCGGCGCGACCAGCAGCGCGGGAGCAGCAGGGACAACGGTGCCCGCGACGACGCCAAGGACGCCGCGCCGGCCGAGACCGTGGCCGTCGGTGCCGAGGCGCCGGCCGCGGGCAGCCCGGACGGCGACGGCGAGGGTCAGCGCTCCGGCGGCGGCCGCCGCAACCGGGGCCGCCGCAACCGCAGCCAGTCCGGTGAGGAGCGCGCGGCCGAGGACGCCGCGGTGCTCACGGCCGCCGAGGACGCCGGGACGCCGGACGCCGAGGCCCCGGACGCCGGGAACCCGGACGCCGAGGCCCTGGACGACGTGACCTCGGAGGTCGCGGCGCCGGACGCCGAGGTGGCCGCGGTCGAGCCGGACCAGCCCGACGCCGTGACCCCGGAGGCGGCGCCCGAGCCCGTCGCCGAGGAGCCCGTCGCCGAGCCTGCTGCCGAGCCGGCCTCCGCTGAGCAGACGGTCCCGGCCGACCAGGCGCCCGCCGAGCCCTCGCTTGCCCAGCCGGTGGACCGAGCCGCGGACGCCGGCCGGTCCGACGACGACGAGGCCGTGCCCGCCGGCGCCGGACCCGACGACCCCGGCCCGATGGACGCCGAGCCCGCCGAGGAGCCGGCGGAGGCCGACGCGCCGCCGTCCGGCGATGCCACGGGGGAGCCCCAGCCGCCGGTGGCCGACGACGGCAGCGGGACGGCCACACCGGTCACCCGCCCGCGCCGCCGCCGGGCCGCCAGCCGGCCGGCGGGCCCGCCCGCCTCCTGAAGCCCGGGACCGTGCCGGAGCCCGGGCGGCCGGGTGCCCGTTCGACCGGAGGAAGGACCCCGCCGCCCCCCACCGTGGAAGGACCCCGTCCCCCTCATCCCTCGCAGGCTCGGGACGAGCCTCTGGACGGGGCCAGCGGTGGGACCCTGCGGCGAGGCCGTCGGGGCTCGGGTACGCTGGTCGGGTTGCACCGCCCCGGTGC
>DATIMX010000562.1:0-7015 GCA_035474935.1 Geodermatophilus sp.
CTGAGGCTCAGGGCCGCAGCGGCCCGCCCCGGCCCAGGGTGAGCAGCTGCCCGACGACGGTGCCGGCCGGGTCGCTGCACAGGTAGGACACCGCGGCGGCGAGCACCTCGGGGGACGGCGGGGACGCGGGATCGGCGACCAGCTCGTTGACCGTGACGGCGTCCGGCCCCAGGTCGCGGGCGAGGGTCTTGGTCAGCGCGACGAGCGCCCCCTGCACCGCGGCGGCGGCCGTCGAGCACGGACGGTCGGCCGCCGTCCAGCCGCTGCCCAGGAACACCAGCCGCCCGGCTCCCGACCGGCGCAGGGCCGGTGCGGCGGCGCGGGCGAGCGCGAAGGCGGGGGTGAGGTGGGCCATCACGTCGGCGTACCACCGCGCCGGGTCGGCGCCGAGGAACGGCGCCGGGTCCGGCTGCCCGACGGCGCACACCAGGACGTCCAGCACGCCGGAGTCCCCGACGGCCTCCGCGACCGCGCCGTCCGGAGAGGCCGTGTCGGGGACGACGGTGACGCGCACGCCGTCCGCGGTCAGCCGGCCGGCGACGGCCCCGGCGATCCCGGCGTCGTCACAGCGGACGAGGGCGTTGCGGTCGGCCATCAGATCGTCGCTCCCGCGTTGGGGGAGAGCACCTGCCCGGAGACCGCCGGCCCCGTCTCGAGCAGGAACAGCGCGGCCGCGGCGATCTCCTCCGGGTGGACCAGCCGCTGCACCGGCAGGGTGGCCAGGAAGTCGCCGGACCGCCACGGGGAGTCGGTCGCCAGCATGGGGGTGTCCGCCGCGCCGGGCGCGACCGTGTTGACGGCGACGCCGGTGCCCTCCACGTCCGTGGCCAGGGCCCGGGTGAAGCCGACGATCGCGCCCTTGCTCGCCGCGTAGTGGACGTCGCCCTGGCTGCCGCCGACCCCCAGGTCCGAGGAGATCGTCACGACGGAGCCCCGGCCCCGGGCCACCATCCGCGGGACGACGGCGGCGCAGGTGGTCGCGGTCCCGGAGAGGTTGACCGCCATCATCCGGTGCCAGCGCGCGTCGTCGACGTCCTCGACGGGGAGCATCTCGTAGACGCCCGCCGCGGTGACCAGTGCGGCCACGGCGCCCAGCTCCCGCTCGACCCGGTCGACGGCCGACCCGACCGCGTCCGCGTCGGTCACGTCGACCTCGACGCCGAGGGCGGTCCCCGGGCTGGGCCGCAGGTCGAGGCCGGCGACCTGCCAGCCGGCGGCGGTCAGGGCGCGGGCGACGGCCGCTCCGAGGCCGCTGGCGGCGCCGGTCACGACGGCGACACGCCGTTGCTCGGAGTCCTCGGCCACGCCACCTCCCGCACGCACTCGTCGACCGTCGGTCGAGCGGTCGGCGGCCCAGTCTGTCAGCCGCGCCGGTGCACCCTGGTCGGCCGGGTCAGAAGACGAGGTCGTCCCGGACCGGTCCGGACTCCTCCTGCGCGGTGTCGTCGGTGCCGGTCCGATCGGCCCTGTCCTCGCCGGCCCTGTCCTCGCCGGCAGGGTCCTCCTCGGGGGCGCCCTCGGCGGTGGCCAGCTCGTCGAGGACGACGTCGAGCACCCGCACCGCCCCGGCCTTGTCCAGCGGCTCGTTGCCGTTGCCGCACTTGGGCGACTGCACGCAGGAGGGGCAGCCGCTCTCGCACTCGCAGCTGGCCACCGTCGCCCGGGTCGCCTGCAGCCAGCTTCGCAGCACGGCGAACCCGCGCTCGGCGAAGCCCGCGCCACCGGGGTGCCCGTCGTAGACGACGATCGTGGCCGCGCCGGTGTCCGGGTGCAGGGCGGTCGAGACCCCGCCGAGGTCCCACCGGTCGCAGGTGGCCAGCAGCGGCAGGATGCCGATGGCGGCGTGCTCGGCGGCGTGCAGCGAGCCGGGGAGCTCGGCGTCGTCCACCTCGGCCCGGCCGACGGCCCGCTCGTCGAGGGTCAGCCACACCGCCCGGGTGCGCAGCTGGCGGGCCGGCAGGTCCAGGGGGAACTCGGCGAGCACCTCACCGGTCCCCAGCCGGCGGCGCTGGTAGGCCACCACCTGGTTGGTCACGTCGACGACGCCGGTGTGCGCGGTGACCGTGCCCAGCGACCGCGACCGGTCGGTGGCCACGATCGCGAGGTCGGTGACGTCGCGCGCCACCGTCGTCCACTCGGGGCTCTCCGGGTGCACGACCGCGACGGCCTCGTCCACGTCGAACTCGTCGACGACGTAGGTCTCGCCGCGGTGCACGTAGACCGCGCCGGTGTGCACGGTCGCGTGGGCAGCATCGCCGTCCACGGTGCCGAGCAGCCGGCCGGTGTCGCCCTCGATGATCGTCACCGGCGCCAGACCGCTGCCGCGGATGTCGACGTCCGGCCGGCCCCGCCCGGCCCAGTACCAGCCGGTGGGACGACGGCGCAGCGCGCCCTCGGCGACGAGCTCCTCGACCCGCGCCTCGGCCGCCGCGCCCCCGAAGTCGGCCAGGTCGTCGGGGACCAGCGGCAGCTCGGCAGCCGCGCAGCACAACTGCGGCCCCAGCACGTAGGGGTTGGAGGGGTCGGTGACCGTGGCCTCCACCGGCCGGCCGAACACCGCGCGCGGGTGGTGGGCCAGGTAGTGGTCCAGCGGGTCGTCGCGGGCCACGAAGACCACCAGCGACTCCCGCTGGGCCCGCCCCGCCCGACCGGCCTGCTGCCACAGCGAGGCCAGCGTCCCGGGGTAGCCGGCGAGCACGACCGCGTCCAGGCCGGTGATGTCGATGCCCAGCTCGAGGGCGTTGGTGGTGGCCACGCCGAGCAGTTCGCCCGCCGACAGCGCCCGCTCCAGCTCCCGCCGTTCCTCGGGCAGGTAGCCGCCGCGGTAGGAGTCGACCCGACGGGCGAGGTCGGCGCGGCCGCGGTCGCGCAGCACGTGCCGGGCCTGCTCGGCGACCGACTCCGCGCTGCGCCGCGACCGGACGAACGCCAGCGTGCGGGCGCCACGCTCGACCAGGTCGGCCAGCAGGGTGGCGGCGTCGGCGGCCGCCGAGCGGCGCAGCGGGGCGCCGTGCTCGCCGGTGCGCTCGGTCAGCGGCGGCTCCCACAGCGCGAAGGTCGCACCGGGCCGCGGCGAGCCGTCCTCGGTCACGGCGACGACCGGGGCGCCGACCAGGCGGGTGGCCGCGGCGGCCGGCTCGGCCACCGTCGCGGAGGCCAGCAGGAACACCGGCTCGGCGCCGTAGCGGCGGCAGATCCGCCGCAGCCGGCGCAGCACGTGACCGACGTGCGAGCCGAAGACGCCGCGGTAGGCGTGGCACTCGTCGACGACGACGTAGGCCAGCCGGCGCAGGGTGCTCGACCACTTCTGGTGGGCGGGCAGCACGCCGCGGTGGAGCATGTCGGGGTTGGTGACGATCCAGCGTGAGTGCCGCCGGACCCACTCCCGCTCCTCCATCGGGGTGTCGCCGTCGTAGGCCGCGGGGCGCACCGACGGGTCGGCCAGCTCGGCCACCGACGTCAGCTGGTCGCGGGCGAGGGCCTTGGTCGGCGCGAGGTAGAGGACGCAGGCGCGGGGGTCCTCGGCGAGCCGGGTCAGCGCCGGCACCTGGTAGGCCAGGGACTTGCCCGACGCCGTCCCCGTGGCCACGACCACGTGGAAGCCGTCGCGGGCCAGCTGCGCGGCCTCGACCTGGTGCCGCCACGGTGCCGTCACGCCCTGGGCCTCGAGCCGCGCGAGCAGCTCCGGGCTCACCCACGCGGGCCACGGCAGGGTGCGGCTGTCCCGCACCGGCATCCGGTGCACGTGGGTGACCGGCTGTTCCTCCTCGGGTGTCCCGGAGAGGACGGCGTGCAGCAGGTCGGCACCCGGCAGCGGCGCGCCGGCGGGGGAGGGCGACCCACCCTGGGGAAGAGGGTCCGTGCCGGGAGGGGGAGCCGACCGGACCGGGTGTAGCGCGGTCACCCCTCAACTGTCACACCTGCGGGTGACGTCGCGCTGGCTCCCGGCCCACGAACTCGACCGGCTGCGGGACTACCGGGACCGGGAGTGACCTCCCTTACACTCCGGCGGCACCAGCCGCGCAGGCCCGTGCGAGCTGGACACGCACCTCGCCGACCGGAGCGGACGCGCCCCGGTGGCGGCAGCCGCTCGGAGGAACACATGCCGGACAGTGCACTCTCCGGCGGGGACATCGTCCTGGTGACGATCGTCCTCGCCATCTCGCTCGCCGCTCTCGCCTTCGCCGCCTACCTGATCCGCGCGGTCATGGCCGCTGACCAGGGCACTCCGACGATGCGCGAGATCGCGCAGGCAGTGCAGGAGGGTGCCGCGGCGTACCTGCGCAGACAGTTCCGCACACTCGGCGTCTTCGCCGTGATCGTGTTCCTGCTGCTCCTGGTGCTCCCCGTCGCCGACGGCGGCTGGGAGACCCGCGTGGGACGGGCGGTCTTCTTCCTCGTCGGCGCGCTGTTCTCGGCCTCGGTCGGGTTCATCGGGATGACCCTGGCGACGCGGGGCAACGTCCGCGTCGCCGCGGCGGCCAACGCAGGCGGATATCAGCCGTCTTTCCGCATCGCCTACCGCACCGGTGGTGTCGTCGGGATGATCACCGTCGGTCTGGGGCTGTTCGGCGCCGCGCTGGCGCTGCTGCTCTTCGACCAGACCGCTCCGATCGTCCTGGAGGGCTTCGGCTTCGGTGGCGCGCTGCTCGCCATGTTCATGCGCGTCGGCGGCGGCATCTTCACCAAGGCCGCCGACGTCGGCGCGGACCTGGTGGGCAAGGTCGAGGCCGGCATCCCCGAGGACGACCCACGCAACGCCGCGACCATCGCGGACAACGTGGGCGACAACGTCGGCGACTGCGCCGGCATGGCGGCCGACCTCTTCGAGTCCTACGCGGTCACCCTCGTCGCCGCGCTGATCCTGGGCCAGGTCTTCTTCGGCAACGTCGGCATGGTGTTCCCGCTGCTGATCGGCGGCATCGGCATCATCGCGTCGGTGGTCGGGGTCCTCGCCACCAGGCCGGGCAAGACCGACTCCAGCGGGATGGCGCCGATCAACCGCGGGTTCTTCACCTCCGCCGCGGTCTCCCTCGTGCTCGTCGCCGCAGCCTCGTTCACCTACCTGCCGAGCGTCTCCGACGGCCCCGACCTGGCGGTCAGCCCGCAGGTGCTCGGGTTCGTCTCGGTGCTCATCGGCGTCGTCCTCGCCGCGACGATCCAGCAGCTCACCGGCTACTTCACCGAGACCAGCCGCAAGCCGGTCCAGGACGTCGGCCGGAGCTCGCTGACCGGCCCGGCCACGGTGATCCTGTCCGGCATCTCGCTCGGACTCGAGTCCGCGGTCTATGCCGCTCTGCTCATCGGCGGCGCGGTCTACGGGGCGTTCCTCATCGGCGGCGGGGCGGCCCTCTACGCCGTCGCGCTCGCCGGCTGCGGCCTGCTCACGACGGCCGGCGTCATCGTCGCGATGGACACCTTCGGACCGGTCAGCGACAACGCCCAGGGCATCGCGGAGATGTCCGGCGACATCGACGAGGAGGGCGCCCGGGTGCTCACCGACCTCGACGCCGTCGGCAACACCACGAAGGCCATCACCAAGGGCATCGCGATCGCGACCGCCGTCCTCGCCGCCACCGCCCTCTTCGGCTCCTACAACGCCCAGATCGGGGTCGCCCTCGACGAGGCGGGCGACACCCTGGGGAACGCCTTCAGCCTGGTGAACCCGAACAACGTCGTCGGGGCGGTCCTGGGTGCCGCGGTGGTCTTCTTCTTCTCCGGACTGGCGATCAGTGCCGTCTCGCGCGCGGCCGGACGGGTGGTGTTCGAGGTGCGGGAGCAGTTCCGCACCCACCCCGGGATCATGGACCGCACCGAGCGCCCGGACTACAGCCGCGTCGTCGACATCTGCACCAAGGACTCGCTGCGCGAGCTGGCCACCCCCGGTCTGCTCGCCGTCCTCGCCCCCGTGGCGGTCGGCTTCGGGCTCGGCTTCGGACCGCTGGCCGCCTACCTGGTCGGGGCGATCGCGGCCGGCACGCTCATGGCCGTCTTCCTCGCCAACTCCGGCGGCGCGTGGGACAACGCCAAGAAGATGGTCGAGGACGGCGCCTACGGGGGGAAGGGCAGCGAGGCGCACGCGGCCACGGTCATCGGCGACACCGTCGGCGACCCGTTCAAGGACACCGCGGGCCCGGCGATCAACCCGCTGATCAAGGTGATGAACCTGGTGGCGCTCCTCATCGCGCCCGCCGTGGTCGGCATGTCGGTGGGCGAGGACCAGAACACCGCTGCCCGCATCGCGATCGCGGTCGTGGCGGCCCTGGTCATCGTGGCCGCGGTGGTGGTGTCCAAGCGCCGGTCGGTCGTGGTCGGCGGTGCCCCCACCGACGCCCCGTCCCCGCTGACCACCAGCGTCCCCTGACCGCACGCACCGGACACTGCGGCACGGGCGCGCCGACCGGCGCGCCCGTGCCCGGTCTGTGGACGGCGCCCCGCGCTGTGGACGGACGCCCGAGGGGCGACACCCGGCCGGCTTAGCGTCCCGCCGCACCGGACCCGCCGTGGGCCCGGACAGACGCCGGGAGGGCCTGACGTGTCCGCAACGATCGCCGCGGAGTTCGACGCCATCGACGCGCTGGCCGCCGAGTTGGCCGGCCTCGCCGCCGAGCTCGCCGGGGAGGCCCGGCTGTGCCGGTCCACCGCGGTCTCCCTGGGGACGGCGGTCAGCGGGGGAGCCGGGGAGAGCGCCGGCGCCGCGGGCGCGGGCTGGGGCACCGCCCTGGAGCTCCTGGGCCAGCAGACCGGAGCGCTCGCCGCGACCCTGTCCGCGGCCGTCGACTCCTACCGGGCAGCCGACGCAGCGCTGGCCGACCGGGTGCTCGCCCGGCGCTCCACCCCGGCCGCCCGGTGAACGCCCCCGCCCTCGCCGAGGTCGCCGGGTGGGACGTCCCGCTGCTGCGCGGGGCGGTCTGGACCCTCGACTCGGTCGCCGGTGGGCTGCCGGCCTGGCGGGCCCGGGTGGAGGCCGTCGGCCGATCGCTGGAGGACGCGCGCTGCTGGTACGGGCCGGCCG
>DATIMX010000563.1:0-5753 GCA_035474935.1 Geodermatophilus sp.
TCACCCTGCACGCCGAGCGTCCGGTGGTGGAGAAGGAGGCCGTGCCGGTCGAGCGGGTGCGGCTGGACAAGGAGACCGTCACCGACCAGGAGCGGGTGGCCGCCGACGTCCGCAAGGAGGAGATCGAGGTCGACGGCGCCCAGGGCACCGGCGTGACCGGTGGGGACGACCGCAGCTTCACCCAGAAGGCCAAGGACACCCTCGACCGCGACAACGACGGCCGGATCGGCCGGTGACCGCAGGCACCTGACAGCACCGCCCGGGCCCGGCCCGGGGCACAGACGGCGGTGGCCGGCCGAGGACCTGAGCCCGGTCGGCCATCTGCCGTCTCCGCCTGGGGGGCAGGTCCACCCGACCGGGCCGGGCCACGTCGGCGGTACGGGTGGGATGCTCGGGACGTGAGCGAGACCACGGTGCGGCCGGTGACCGGCGCGGACGGCGGGATCGGCGGCCCCGACGAGCTCGCCGCGGCCCTCGAGCGGACCGGCTACCTGCCCGACGAGGGCCTGGCGACCGCCGCCTACCTGGCCCTGGTCATGCACCGCCCGTTGTTCCTGGAGGGCGAGGCCGGCGTCGGCAAGACCGCGCTGGCCCAGGCGCTGGCGCGGGTCACCGGTCGGCCGCTGTACCGGCTGCAGTGCTACGAGGGCCTGGAGGCCAGCCAGGCGCTCTACGACTGGGACTTCGGCCGGCAGCTGCTGCACCTGCGCGCCGCCGAGGCCGCGCACGCCACCGGTGACACCGAGACGCTGGAGGCCTCCCTCTACGACCGCCGCTTCCTGCTGGCCCGGCCGCTGCTGCAGGCGCTGGAGGACTCCCCGAGCGTGCTGCTGGTCGACGAGGTCGACCGCGCCGACGACGAGTTCGAGGCCTTCCTGCTCGAGGTCCTCTCCGACTTCACGATCTCCATCCCCGAGCTCGGCACCATCCGCGCGGCCACCCCGCCGCTCGTCGTCCTCACCTCGAACCGCACCCGCGAGGTGCACGACGCCCTCAAGCGGCGCTGCCTCTACCACTGGCTGCAGCACCCGGACTTCGACCGCGAGGTGGCGATCCTGCGCCGCCGGCTGCCCGACGTGACCGAGCAGCTGGCCCGCGAGGTGGCCCGTGCGACGGCGAAGCTGCGCACCCTCGACCTGCTCAAGCCGCCCGGGGTCGCCGAGGCGATGGACTGGGCGACCGCACTGCACACCCTCGGCGCCCGCGAGCTGGACCCCGACGTCGCCGCGCGGACGCTGGGCGCCGTCCTCAAGTACCGGGAGGACACCGACCGCGTGCACGCCCTGGCCCGGGGGGCGCTGTTCGGTGGCGGCTGAAGAAGGACCCCGTCCTCCCCACCCCTCGCAAGCTCGAGGCGGGACCCGGGACGAGGCCGCCCGTCCTCCCCGGGATGTCGTCGACACGGTGCTGGGCTTCGCGCGCACCCTCCGGGTCGCCGGGGTGGCCGCCTCCCCGGACCGGGTCGAGGCGATGCTGGCCGCCGTCGCCGCGCTGGACGTCCTCGAGGCGACCGACGTGTACTGGAGCGGCCGGCTGACGCTGTGCGCGGGCCCGGACGACCTGGAGCGCTACGACGCCGCCTTCGCCGCGTACTTCGGCGGCGAGACGCCGCGGCCGGTGCCGCCGGCGGCCCAGCAGCGGCAGCGGACGGTCACCACCGCGCCGATGGACCCGGGGGAGGGGCAGGGGGACGACGAGTCGCCGCCGGACCTCGCGGGCCAGGCCAGCGCCGACGAGGTGCTCCGCCACCGGGACGTCGCCGAGCTGACGGGTGCCGAGCGCGAGCAGCTGCGCCGGCTGTTCGCCCTGCTGGTCCCCGCCGCGCCGATGCGGCTCTCGCGCCGACGCCGGCCCAGCCCGCACGGCGCCGTCCACGCCTCCCGCACCGTCCGCCGCGCGCTGCACGACGGCGGCGAGGTCACCCGGCTGCTGCACCGGCGGGCCCGGCCCCGCCCGCGCCGGGTCGTCCTGCTCATCGACGTCTCCGGCTCGATGAGCCCCTACGCCGACGCGCTCCTGCGGTTCGCCCACGCCGCCGTCCGGGCGCGCCCGGCCGCGACCGAGGTCTTCACCATCGGCACGCGGCTGACCCGGGTCACCCGCGAGCTGCGGCTGCGCGACCCCGACAAGGCGCTGGCCGCCAGCGGCTCGGCGATCCCCGACTGGTCCGGCGGCACCCGGCTCGGGGAGGTGCTCAAGGCGTTCCTCGACCGGTGGGGGCAGCGCGGCACCGCCCGCGGCGCGGTCGTCGTCGTGTGCAGCGACGGCTGGGAGCGCGGCGGCACCGAGGTGCTGGCCGAGCAGATGGCGCGCCTGCGGCGGCTGGCGCACGCGGTCGTGTGGGTCAACCCGCACAAGGGCCGGGAGGGCTACGAGCCGCTCACCGGCGGGATGCAGGCGGCACTGCCGTCGGTGGACCACTTCGTGGCCGGGCACAGCCTGGCCGCGTTCCAACAGCTGACGGGGGTGATCTCCCGTGCCTGAGAGAGGACCTCGTCCTCCTCATCCCTCGCACGCTCGGGACGAGCCTGCGGACGAGGCCGGAGGGGTCATCATGGCTCGATCCCGAGAGGAGGAGCGGTCGGATGCGTGACGTGCTCGAGGACCTGATCGGCTGGTGGCAGGCGGGCGAGACCGTCGGCATGGGCACGGTGGTGGCCACCTGGCGGTCCGCCCCCCGCCCGGCGGGTGCGTCGATGCTCGTCGGACCCGACGGCACCGCCGTGGGCAGCGTCTCCGGCGGCTGCGTCGAGGGCGCGGTCTACGAGGAGGCCAAGGACGTCGTCGAGTCCGGCGTCCCGACCCTCGAGCGGTACGGCGTCAGCGACGACGACGCCTTCGCCGTGGGGCTGACCTGCGGCGGGATCCTCGACGTCTTCGTCGAGGCGGTGTCGCGGGAGTCCTTCCCCGAGCTCGGCGAGGTGGCCGAGTCGGTGGCGCGGCACGAGCCGGTTGCCGTCGTCACCTGCGTCGCCGGCCCGGAGGACCGGGTGGGACGGCGGCTGGTCGTCTGGCCCGACCGCAGCTCGGGCACCCTCGGCCTGCAGCGGCTGGACGACGCCGTGGCCGACGACGCGCGCGGCATGCTGGCCGCCGGCCGCACCGGGATGTTGCACGTCGGCCACGACGGCGAGCGCCGCGGCGACGACCTGTCGCTGTTCGTCAACGCCTTCGCGCCGGCCGCCCGGATGGTCGTCTTCGGGGCCATCGACTTCGCCGCCGCCGTCGCCCGCGTCGGGGCCTTCCTCGGCTACCGGGTCACCGTGTGCGACGCCCGCCCGGTCTTCGCCACGCCCAAGCGCTTCCCCGACGCGCACGAGGTCGTCGTCGAGTGGCCGCACCGCTACCTGCAGGCCGAGGTCGACGCCGGCCGGATCGACGAGCGCACCGTGCTGTGCGTGCTCACCCACGACCCGAAGTTCGACGTCCCGCTGCTGGAGGTCGCGCTGCGGCTGCCGGTCGCCTACGTCGGCGCCATGGGCTCGCGGCGCACGCACGAGGAGCGGCTGGTCCGGCTGGAGGAGGCGGGGCTGTCGAAGGAGGAACTGGCCCGGCTCTCCTCCCCGATCGGGCTGGACCTCGGCGCCCGCACGCCCGAGGAGACGGCCATCTCGATCGCCGCCGAGGTCATCGCCGGCCGCTGGGGCGGCTCGGGGGAGCGGCTCACCGGCATCGAGGGCCCGATCCACAAGACCGCGGAGCGCTGAAGCAGGACCCCGGCGCGAGATCTGCACAGTGGCGGCCGTGAGGCCCCTGATGGCCGCCACTGTGCAGATCTCGCACGCCGAGGGGTCCTTTCCATAGCGGATCAGCGATATCGTCGCTGCTGTGCCGGCAGAGCCTCGTCGCAGCGCCTTCCCCGGACTGGGTGATGTCTCGGCGCGCCGGCACGAGCTGATCGAGCAGCTGGCCCGCGCCCGTCGGGAGAGCGGGCTGAGCCAGACGGAGATCGCCGCCCGGATGGGGACGACGCAGTCCGCCGTCGCCCGGCTGGAGAGCGGCGAGCTCGATGCGCGGCTGTCCACGCTGGAGCGTTACGCGGCCGCGCTCGGCCGCACCGTCGACTGGCAGGTCCGACCGTCCGAGGAGCCCCGATGACCATGCCGCACAGCACCTTCCCGCCCCTGCCGCCGCACCCTCCGGAGCCGCCGCGACCGCGGCACGACCCGTGGCACCCGGAACCGCGCCCCCCCGCGCCGGGCGCGGCGTCGGCGTCCGCGGCCCTGGTCGTCGGCGGGGGTGACTGGCTCGCCGAGCGGCTGTTCGACCAGCGGGTGGTCACCCTCTCCGGCGAGCTGGACACCGACGCCGTCAACCGGGCGGTCGCCGAGCTGGCGCTGCTCGACGCGACGGGGAACGACCCGGTCCGGCTCCGGCTCTCCGGGGTGGGCGCCGACCTCGAGGGCGCCCTGACGCTGGTGGACGCGCTCGACCTGGTCGGTGTCCCGGTGCACGCGACCAGCCTGGGCACCCTCAGCGGACCGGCGGTCGCGGTCCTCGCCGTCGCCGACCGGCGGGTCGCCGGCGCGCACGCGATGGTCCGGCTGTGCGAGCCCCGGGCGCCGCACGGCGTCCCCGGCCACGAGGTGGAGGCCTGGGCCGCCGAGCACGCTCGGCAGCTGCGCAGGCTGCAGGAGCGGTTGGCCGCGGCCTGCGGGCGGTCGGTGGACGAGGTGGCGGCGGACATGCGCGCCGGGAGACTGCTCGACGCGGAGGAGGCCCGCGCCTACGGCCTGGTCGACGACTAGGCACTCCCGCGGGGAGGAGGTCCTCCGTCTCCCGTACCGGTACGACGTCGAGGTCGTGGCGCTGTAGAAGGACCCCGTCGTCCTCCCCGCCCCTCGCACGCTCGGGGTGGGGAGGAGGCGGTCCTTCTACGAGGTGTGGGGGGAAGGCGGTCCTCGCTCAGCCCAGCAGCGTCCGGACGGCCGCGGGGGCGTGCGTCGGCTTGAGCAGCGGCGCTACCCGGCCGTCACCGGCGGCAGCCAGCGCGGCGCAGTTGGCCACCGACTCCGGTTCCTTCGACAGCGAGAGCACGTGCAGGTGCGCGCCGGCGCGGGCCAGCGCCGCCGCGGCCGGCAGCGGGTCGGGGCTGTCGGTGGGCATCCCGTCGGAGAGCAGCAGCACGTCCCGGGCGGCCGCGCGGGAGCGGGCCATCTGGGCCGCCGCGGTGCGCAGGCCCAGGTCCAGGTCGGTGGTGCCGCCGCCCCGCAGGTCGAACAGCCGGTCGATGACGGCGTCCGTGCGCGGGTCGGTGGACAGCGCCCGCAGCACGACCGCCCGCGACCAGAAGGCGACGACGGCCAGCTCGTCCTCGGGCCGCATCCGCTGGGCCAGCGCCGAGGCGGTGAGGACGGCCACCGCGAGCTCGTCGCCTGCGACCGAGCCGGAGGCGTCGACGAGCAGCACGCACGCCCGGCCGGTGGAGCGCCAGCCGCGGGTGTGCAGGTGCTCGGCCCGCCAGTGCGGCTCCGCCCCGCGCGCGGCCAGCGTGGCGTCGAGGTCGATGTCGGTGCCGGTCTCGTCGCGGCGGGTCACCACGCGGCGGGTGCCCGGGCGGTCGGGGACCCCGGCGCGCGGCGTGCCCACCGGCAGCCGGCAGGCCAGCGCCCGCGCGGCGGCCCGCAACGCCGGGTCGAACGCCCGCCCCATGGCCGTCAGCAGCCGGTTGGCCGCGTCGGGGTCGCGGGCGGTGAGATCAGCCAGTGCGTCCTCGTCGAGTTCCCCCAGCTGCGGGGAGACCTGCCGGAACT
>DATIMX010000564.1:0-11061 GCA_035474935.1 Geodermatophilus sp.
GACGTCGTCAACGCGCACGGGTCACCCGGTGTGAGCGTGCTCCTCAGCGCGCCGGTCCCGCCAGTTGCCGCCCATCGTCCTCGGCCCCGGCGGCGAGCTCGCGGATGCGGCCGGCCACGTGGTCCCAGCTCCACAGCCGGACGGCCGCTCTGCGGGCTCCCTCGGAGAGCGCTCGCCAGGACTCGGTGTCCAGGCCCAGCAGCTCGCGCAGCCGGGCGCGGAGGTTCTCGGCGTCACCGCTCGTGAAGGACGCCAGGTGCCGCAGGTGCGGCGGGTACTCGCCCGCCAGGCCGGCCGCGATCTCGGCCAGACCGGAGTGCCGGGCGACCAGCGGAGGCGACCCACAGGCCGCGGCCTCCGCAGCCACCATGCCGAACGCTTCCGGAAAGACCGACGGCACGACACTGACGTCCGCCAGCGGCCACAGGTGTGCCAGGTGGCGGTGCTGCAGCGGGCCGGTGAACAGGACGTCCGGGCCGGCCGCAGCCGCCAGCTCGGCACGGGCCGGACCGAAGCCGACCACCACCGCCCGGGCGTCCAGTCCGTGCAGAGCTTCCAGCAGCAGCGAGACCCCCTTCTCGGCGCTGAGGCTGCCGACGTACAGCACCGTTTTGCGGTTCCCGCTCAGGAACCTCGCCAGGCGCTCGGCGTTGCCCACGTCGGGCAACCGCTCGTCGTGCCCCCCCACCGGATGAGCCGGATCCCGCCGGCTCTCCTCGACGAGCGCGGTCAGTGCGGCGGCCCGCTCGCGAGGGCGCAGCGCGTCGACGTCCACGCCCGGGGGGACGACGGCGACCCGCTCGGGGGCTGTGCCCGCGAGCTCACCGAGGACACCGGACACGTGGCGGGACCCGGCCAGGACGACAGCCGCGCCGGAGAGGGTCTCCCGGGCCCAGGCGCACAACTCGGCGTTCCCCCGCATGGCGAACTCCAGTTCCGACCCGTGCGCCTTGACCACGTACGGCAGCCCGGACGCCGCCCCCACCGGAGCGCCGAGCAGCACGTGGTTGACCAGCAGGAAGTCCGCGGGGCCCTGCGCCCGTACGGCCGCGGCATTCGCCGCCACGAACGCCTCCCGGTCAGCGCGGCTCAGCTCGGTCAGCAGCTGCGGCTGCACGTCCTCGTACGGTCCCAGGACGAAGACCGGGAGCGGCCCGGGCAGGCTCGGCCGGACGACCGCGGCGCCGCCCAGGTCGTAGCGCTCGGGATGCGGCTCCTGGCAGAGGACCACGACCTCGTGGCCCATCCGGCTCCACGCCCGGGCGAGTTCCCGGGTGTAGACGTTCGAGCCGCTGCCCTCGAGCAGATAGCCGTGCCAGATCAGGATGCGCATCGGATCAGAGTGCGTGACGGACGCCTTCGCCGCCGGTATTTCGCCGGAAGGGGAGTCGGAGCGGCTACGACTGCTGATCGGCCCTCGGAATCGACGAGGTGGTGGAGCCGGTCCAGCGCTGGCCGGCCACCTCGAGCTCGCGAACCTTCAGCGAGCCGATCTCGATCTCCTCGGCGCGCAATCTCCGGATCACCGCGTCAGCAATCGCGAGCCGGCCGACGGCCATCGCGCCGACCGCGGTGACGGCGAGAGCAAGAGGGCCCATGGCCGACGGCCCGAGGATGCGGGCGCCGACAGCCATCGCGCCGGTGACGCTCGCCGTCGTGGCGGTGGAGCCGGTCCTCTGGCGACGGATGCTGATGATGCTGGACATGGCGCCTCCTGTGGCGGTCGCTCGTTCGTGGCAAGCCACCGTTGCGCGTTCGGGCACGCCCGTGCAACCACCGGTGGGCGTCACGCTGTCGGTCGTCGACCTCCGGCGTAGTCCTTGGGGTACTGGCCGGCCTGCGGCTATACCGTCTCCACGGCCTGCCGACGGCTGGACGCTGAACCGTCGCTGGCCCGTCGTCCCATAGCCGGGGGTGACGTCGTTGCGCGAGTACGCCAGCGAGGTCGGCGTACTCGCCGCGGCAGGGCTCACCTGCGCCGCCTGTCGGCGCGGACAGCCGAGCCGGACTTTCGCATCGATGCTGTTGGGGAGCGGCATGGTCAGCCCTGGTGAAGGTCCATTCACCGGCGACTCGCCATTGCCAGAGTGCCCTGAAGGGGCCACTCGAGGACGCCGGCTCGCCGGCCGGCTGGCGGTGCGCCGCAGCGTCGGCGAAGTGAGGACCAAGGGCGCCGGCTCCCTTCGCCGCGTTGTCCGCTGTCGCTAGGGCAACTGCGGTACCGCCTGCGCATTTCAGCCAGTCACCGGTGGCTGCAGCGCGGGATAACAGCCCGTCCCCCGCCGGTACCGCGCGAGCTGATCGAGCCAGGGACAGGCCGGGAGTTTCGGCCGAGCGGCCACCGTGGTGGATCGGCGGACAAGCAATGCCCGCAGTCGCGACCGGCGAGCGGGGTGGGGGACGGCTGCCGGCCGCGCGCGCATGCTGGGACGATGCCGGCGGAGCGCAGTGACGGGACGGGGACCGGCGCCGAGGTCACGATCCCCGCGCCCGCGTCACGGCGCAGTGCCGCCCACCGGTTGGTGAGGCGCACGATGGGCAACGCCTGGAACGACGACATCTTCACCGAGTCGGCGGCCGCGGCGTTCTGGCAGACGCTCTCACTGCCGCCGCTGCTCCTCGGGCTCTTCGGCATCCTCGGCTACGTCGGCGGCGCATTCGGGCCCGACACGATCACGGCGGTGCAGCAGTGGATCATCGACCTCACGGCTGGGGTGTTCAGCCGCAACGCGCTCGAAGACATCATCGTCCCGACCGTCGCCGACGTCCTCAGCACCGCCCGTGCGGAGGTCATCTCGGTCGGGTTCGTCCTCTCGTTCTGGTCGGGCTCGTCGGCGATGGCCTCATTCGTCGACGCCATCACCCGCGCCTACGACCAGTACGAGGTGCGCAACCTCGTCTGGCAACGACTCCTGTCGATGCTCCTGTACCTCGTCGGCCTCGTCACCGGGATCCTCGTCCTGCCGCTCCTCGCGCTCGGACCGGAGCGGGTCCTGCCGGTGCTGCCGGCCTCCTGGCAACGCGGCGTGGGCACGGCCTTCGACACGGTCTATTACCCGATGCTCGGCGTCGTGCTGTTGTTGGCGCTCACGACGCTGTACAGGGTGGCGCTGCCGCTGAAGCCCCCGTGGTACCGCGGACTGCCCGGGGCGCTGCTCGCCGCGCTCGTCTTCCTCGCCGGGTCGACCGGGCTGCGGCTGTACCTCGACTGGATCACCAGCAGCGGCTACACCTACGGCGCGCTGGCCGCGCCCATCGCGTTCCTGCTGGCCTCGTTCTTCATCGCGTTCGCGATCATCTTGGGGGCACAGCTGAACGCCGCCATCCAGGCGCTGTGGCCAGTTCCGTTGCGTGACCGCCGCGGCCGGCTCGCGAGGTCCGGACCCGGGACGCCGGAGCTGCGGCGGACGGTGCGCGACGACCCGGAGGCGGCGGCCGCGGTGCTCGAGCAACTCGCCTACACGGTGGAGCGTCCCGCATCGTCAGAGCGCCGGGACTGATGGGCGGTGCGGTGCAGTCGGTGGGCCGCTCCAGGGGAGCGGCCTGGGGGCCGGGCAGGCGTAGCGTGACGGTGTCGGTCCTTCTCGTGCACCGCTCCGATGCGGTGCCGGATCCGACGTTCCTCTACCCGCCTCTTCACGGCGGAGTCAGGCGGCCGCCATGACCCCCCTCGCACGGGCACGCGCGACGAGCGCCACCGCCGACGCCAGGTCCGCTGTCGAGCGGATGCAGGAGCTCGCTGACAACGCACCCCAACCGCTGGAAGGCGCAGATTGCGCCGTGTGTCCGCACCCGGTGGCCCGCCACGACGCGATCGGACTCCGGTTCTGTCACGCCACCCTCAAGGGCGCCATCACTCGCGGCTGCATCTGCCGATCGTCCTGAGCCGGCTGGCTCGATGTGCCGCCGCACGGTGGTGAGACCGGCTCGATTCGAGGTGCTGACGATCGGCGCGCCTGACATCGGTCGCGCAACTCCGTCCCGACGCCGGTCCCCGCCGCCGCGTCCCTCGTGGGGTCACGGCCGTGCCTACATCCGGCGGAGCCCGGCGACGAGGTTGATCGTCACCGCGAGGATGCCGGTGCCGAACAGGTAGGAGAGCAGCGCATGGCGCAAGGCGATACGCCGCATCGCCGTGGACTGCAGGGCGGTGTCCGACACCTGGAAGGTCATCCCGATGGTGAAGGCGAGATAGGCGAAGTCGCGGTAGCTGGGCGGCTCGCTGCCGTTGAAACCGATCCCGCCGGCCGGCTCGCCGTAGTAAGCAGCGGCGTAGCGAAGGGTGTAGACGGTGTGCACGACCGCCCAGGACAGCACCACCGAGGCAAGCCCCAGCCCAGCTCGGGGAAGCTCCTCCTCGGCGGTCCGAGCGCCGGTCAGGAGGAAGCCGACGGCGACGAGGCTGGCGACGGCCGCGGTGAGCAGTATGGCGTCGGTGGCGACCCGGTTCGGATCCGTGGTGGTGGCCCGTCGCGCGGTCTGCTCGGCGTCCCTTTGCAACACCACCAGCGCCAACCAGGCGATGTACAGCACCGCCGCCGTGTCCCAGCCGGCCAGAGCACCCATCGCGACCGAGCCGGACAGGCTCACCGGCACGGCGACGACGACGCCGACGAGCACCGGGCACAGGGCCTCCCACTGCGCGGCGCCCATCCGACGCCCGGGCGTCGAGTGACCTCCGGGTGGGGCGCTCACAGCGTGGTGAGGCGCAGGTTGCTGCGGGCCGGCTCCGACATCGTGCCCACGCCGCCGGTGAGCACGACCTCGCTGGCGACGAGGGCGGATCCACGCACCTGGTCCGCGGTGACGTGCGGCGGCAGCGGGAGCGCGTCCGGGTCGGTCACCACGCCGAGACGGTACGGACCCTCGGCGGCCAGCGCCGTGCCAGGGTGTCCCGGACGTCGCCGGGCTCGTCCACCCGGCGGACGGGACGCCGGCCGCGGCGGCGGAGGCGCCGGTCACCTGATGGCGGACGTACACCCGGACGACGGGCGATCGGCGGACGGCATCGACCAGGGGGCTCGGGCTGTCGCCGACCACGCCTCGCCACGCGAACTGCCGCCTTTCGTGGACACCGCGGCCGGTACGGGCTCGGCAGGCCGCGGCTGGGCGGCTGCGGGCGGCCTGCGCGGGGGCGTGTCGATGACCGGTCATGCCCGCACGACGTCGCATCGGGGTCGGTGGACCCAGGTCGATCGCAGTTGACTGGCCGATGCCCGCGCGCAGGTCCGCGACGATCCTCAGGACACGGTCACCGGATCGAGGTGGTCCCCGGTGACACGTCGACTGGGAGGTCCCGACCATGGTCTCTGATCCGCTGGCTCCGGCGCAGCCGTCACACGACGCATTCGCGGGGAGGCTCAGGCGTACCGAGGTCCAGCGCACCTCCTCGTCGATCCCCGGCCGCGAGATCGTGCAGGTGCTCACCGAGATCCCGGTCGGCGTGGAGTCGGGCTGGCACACGCATCCGGGGGAGGAGGTCGGCTACATCGTGGCCGGAACCGTCGAGATGATGACGGAGGGACAGCCGTCACGGACGCTGCACGCCGGGGACGGCTTCCTCATGCGGCCCGGGCAGCGGCACAACGCCCGCGACGTCGGCCCCGGCACCGGGCAGATGCTGTCCACGTACATCGTCGAGGTCGGCAAGCCGCTGGTCACGCTCTCGGTGTGAGCGACAGCGCCCGGCCGGATCCCGGTCGACCTCCGGACGAGTCGCTGCGCAGGGAACGGCGAGACAGCGGTCGAGTTCTCGATCGATCCCGCGCTGTTCCACGACACCTTCGCCGCCGACCTGCCCGCGGATCAGGCCGCTGTCATGGCCGCCACCCAGCGGCCCGTCGCTGCGGCCGGCTTCACCGAGGTCAACGGACCCCCGGCCTGGAAGAGCCTGCCGTCCTGGGCGGTGGTGGGCACCGGTGACAGGGCTGCAGGGGCTGACATCGTCCGGTCCATGGCGCAGCGGGCGGGTGCCCGGACCACCGAGCTCGACGGCTCGCACGTGGTCATGGTCTCCCGACCACGAGCGGTGACCCACGTGATCCTCGAGGCGCTCGAGGCGGTCCGCTGACGACGAAGGACTCCCCGACATCGTCCCGCCGTCCCGAGCGATCGTTCCCAGGACGGCGGGACCGGGTGTCAGCGAGCGACCCGGTCCGACCGAGGACCGGTCCGATGACGGCCGACGCGCGATCCCGGACGGTCAGGGACCCGCCGGCCGTACCTGGCCGTGAAGACGGGCACGGTCCCGGGTTCAGGCCGCGATCGCAGCTGTCGTTGCCGGCTCCAGGGCGAGCGCCAAGACCTCCCGCACGTCCTCGACCAGGTGGACGGTCAGCAGGTCACGGACGGCCACCGGGACGTCGTCCAGGTCCGGCTCGTTGCGCGCCGGCAGGAGGACGTCGGTGATGCCGGCCCGGTGGGCGGCCAGCAGCTTCTGCTTCACGCCGCCGATCGGCAGCACCCGGCCGGTGAGGGACACCTCTCCGGTCATCGCCACGTCGCTGCGGACCGGACGGCCCGAGAGCACCGACGCGAGCGCGGTCACCATCGTGACCCCGGCGCTGGGCCCGTCCTTGGGCACCGCGCCCGCGGGCACGTGCACGTGGACCTCCCGGTCCCGGAGGTCCGACACGGGCAGCTCCAGCTCGGCACCGTGGGAGCGCAGGAAGGACAGCGCGATCTGCGCCGACTCCTTCATGACCTCGCCCAGCTGGCCGGTCAGTCGCAACCCCGTGCCACCGGTCTCCGGATCGGCGAGCGACGCCTCGACGAACAACACGTCACCACCGGCGCCGGTCACCGCCAGCCCCGTGGCCACGCCGGGCAGGGCGGTCCGCTCGGCCGACTCGGGAGTGAACCGCGGGCGGCCGATCAGCTCGCGGAGCGTGCCTGCGTTGACGTGCAGCGTGGCGTCGTCCCAACCCTCCAGCCACGCGGTCACCTTCCGCAGCAGCCGGGCCAGCTGACGCTCCAGATCCCGGACACCGGCTTCCCGGGTGTAGTCAGCGGCGAGCGCGCGCAGGACGTCGTCGTCCACCGTGACCTCCTCGGCGGTCAACCCGGCGCGGTCCAGCTGCCGGGGCAGCAGGTGGTCGCGGGCGATGAGGACCTTCTCGTCCTCGGTGTAGCCGTCCAGGCGCACGACCTCCATGCGGTCGAGCACCGGTGCCGGGATCGCCTCGAGCACGTTGGCCGTGGCCAGGAACACCACGTCGGACAGGTCGAGCTCCACCTCGAGGTAGTGGTCGCGGAAGGTGTGGTTCTGCGCCGGGTCGAGGACCTCGAGCAGCGCGGCCGCGGGGTCGCCGCGGTAGTCGCTGCCCAGCTTGTCGACCTCGTCGAGCAGGATGACCGGGTTCATCGACCCGGCCTCCCTCATCGCCCGCACGATCCGCCCGGGCAGCGCCCCCACGTAGGTCCGCCGGTGACCGCGGATCTCCGCCTCGTCCCGGACGCCGCCCAGCGCCACGCGGACGAACTCGCGACCCATCGCGCGGGCCACGGACTCTCCCAGGCTGGTCTTGCCGACCCCTGGCGGGCCGACCAGTGCGAGCACCGCGCCGCTGCGCCGGCCCCCGACGACGCCGAGGCCCCGCTTCGCACGCCGCCTGCGCACTGCCAGGTACTCGGTGATGCGCTCCTTGACCTCGTCCAGGCCGGCGTGGTCGGCGTCGAGCACGGCGCGGGCGCCGGGGATGTCGTACGCGTCCTCGGTGCGGGTCGCCCAGGGCAGTTCGAGGACGGTGTCCAGCCACGTCCGGACCCAGCCCGACTCCGGTGACTGCTCGGAGGTGCGCTCGAGCTTGTCGACCTCCCGCAGCGCCGCCTCCCGGACGTGGTCGGGCAGGTCGGCGGACTCGACGCGGGACCGCAGGTCGGCGGGTTCGTCACCGGCGTCGGTGCTCCCCTGGAGCTCGCGCAGTTCCTTGCGCACTGCGGCCATCTGCTGGCGCAGCAGGAACTCGCGCTGCTGGCGGTCCATGCCCTCCTGCACGTCCTTGCGGATGGTCTCCGCGACGTCGAGCTCCGCCAGGTGCTCCCGGGCCCATCCGATCACCAGTTCCAGCCTGCGGACCAGGTCGGTGGTCTCGAGGAGGGTCAACTTCTGCTCCGCGCCCAGGTACGACGCGTAGCCGGCGGTGTCCGCGACCGCGGACGGGTCGGTCAGCCGCTGGACGCCGTCGATCAGCTGCCACGCACCGCGCTGCTGGAGCACCGACACCACGAGGCCCTTGTACTCGCGAGCCAGCTCCTGCGCGCGCTCGTCGGATCCGACGTCGGGGACGACCGTGACCTCGACCCAGAGGGCGCCGCCGGGGCCGGTGGCCCCGACGCCGATCCGGGCGCGGGCCACCCCGCGCACCAGCGCGCCCGGTTCACCGCCGGGGAGACGGCCGACCTGCTCCACGACGCCGACCGTGCCGACGGAGGCGTAGCGGCCGTCCAGCCGCGGCACGAGCAGGACCCGCGTCGGGCCCTCCCCGCTCCCGGCGGCGTCGACGGCGACGCGTGCCTCGGCGTCGCCGAGCTCCACGGGCACTGCCATGCCGGGCAGGACGACGGTGTCGTCGAGCGGCAGCAGCGGTAGACGTTCGGTACTGCTCATGGGGGCTCCTCCACACGGACCGGCAAACGCACCGGTTGTCCAGGCAACGGTGTGGGGTGCGATCCCCCTCCCGAGTTCGCCGAAGGCGGACGAAGGACCGGGATGAGCGGCTGAGCTTCTGGCCGGGCCCGGAACACCCTTCGCCCATGACTGCCGGTCCCTGCGTTGTGGCCGCGCCCCCCGGCTCGACGGAGGGGCTGCTGCCCCGGACCGCACGGGACGGCGTGTCGTGGCCCTGTTCGGCCCCACCGGCGACGGGTGGCGGTCGTCGCGGGAACGATCCTCGTCTCCTCGCTGCTGGGTGTCGGGCTGCCGTTCCTGACCCAGGCGGTCCTCGACCGGGCGCTGTTCCCGCGGCTCGCCGACAACTCCGTCGGGCCGCCGCGGATCGGGCTCCTGCTGGCGCTCGTGGGGGCGAGCATCGCGGTGACGCTGTTCGGGGCCCTGCTCGGGGTCGTGCAGACGTGGCTGACGACGAGGCTGGGGAAGTCCGTGATGCGCGAACTGCGCGATCGGCTGTTCGCCCACCTGCAGCGGATGGAGCTGGCGTTCTTCACCGGCACCCGCACGGGAGAGATCCAGAGTCGGCTGGGCAACGACGTCGCCGGAGTGCAGTCGGTGGTCACCGACACGGCGAGCTCGATCCTGGGCAACGCCGTGACCGTCATCAGCGCGCTGGTCGCGATGCTCGTCCTGTCGTGGCGGCTGACGTTGGTCGCGGTGGTCCTGCTCCCGCTGTTCGTCCTGCTGCAGGTGCGTGTGGGCCGGGTGCGGCGCCGGGGTGGCCGGTGCCACGCAGCGGTCGGTCGCCGACATGACCGCGATCACCCAGGAGACGTTGTCGGTGAGTGGAGTGCTGCTCGCCAAGGTCTTCGACCGGCAGCAGGCCGAGACCGAGCGGTACGCCGCAGAGAACGCGCGTCAGGCGGATCTGCAGGTGCGCCAGACGATGACCGGCCAGTCCTTCTTCGCCACCGTGCAGGCCTTCTTCGGGCTGACACCGGCGCTGGTCTACCTGGTGGCCGGCCTCTCGATCGGCGGCGTCTTCCTCGCGGCGCCTTGGCAGCGGCACGGAGGTGCCGCCGGAAGGACGCCAGCAGGTGCTCGAGCCGGATCGCCACCGCGGCAGGTCATCCGGGGAGGAAGCGCTGTGCTAGGCCCAGCGACCCCGGAATCACCCGTCTTCGCTGGTAGGACGCCTGGCGCGGTCCGGGTGCACCCGCATCGGCTCGCCCGGCATCTGCAGGAAGCGGGCCCCGGCGCCGCTGTTCAAGGCGGCCTGACCGCAGGTGGCGCGGGAGCGTAGGCCGGCGAGTCATCGGGCGAGTTGCCCGCTGCCGACGCGCTGGGCACGTCGCTGCACGAGACTCTGCCGGCACTCCAGGGCCCCGGGGAAGTCCGCGAACTGCAGCAGGTCGCCGGCCAGCTCGGCCAGCAGCGCCTTCACCTCAGCGGGCGTGGCGTGGAAGAACTCGCGCCGGGGATCGACCCTGTTGACCCGCTGGTCGGCCAGACGCTGGTGCAGGGCGGTCGCGATGCCGGCGGCGTCCTCGGCGAAGAAGAGCGCGTGGACGTCGAAGCGGAAGGGCAACCGAGGCGTCGCCCAATTCGCGGACGCGGTCGAGCGGGTCGAGTCGGCGCGTCATGCCGATCTCGTTCGCCGCGCGGAAGTCGACGTCGTCGATGGCCTTGGCGATGTCCTCAAGGGTCTCCTGCAGGCGGGCTGCGCCCTCGGTGTCGCCCTCGCCCAGCTCGGCGGCTGGGCTGGGGTACTGCGGAAGGGGGCTACTGGACGGCCCCTCGTGTGCTGCGCCGCGTCACCGCACAGACACGGCCGGTTCCGCCTGGTCACGCCTGGCCGCGTGGGTCCTGCGGCAGGTGAGAGGCCGGCCGCCACGGAGATACGCTCCGGATCCGGAACCACATCGGTCGCGGGGGCGATCCAACGCCGCCGCGGAGGCCGCTCAGGCTCGCGGGTGGAGCGACTCCGCTCGGGAGGACCTGCCTACAGCCCGAGTAGAGGGTGCGCAGATGGAGCAGGTGTCCTGGACCCGACAGCCGCCTCCGCGCGTACCCGGTACCGCGCTCGTGGTCTGGGGACGGGAGGTGTGTACGCCCATCGACCTCACGGTGAGCCGCGGTGAGCTCCAGGAGACGGTGTGCACGGCGTGGCTGCGGCACCGTGCGCCGGTGGACGTGGACGAGCTGCTCCTCGTCTACGAGGAGCTGACCTCCAACGGTCTGCGGCACGGGCGGTCGCCGGTGTTCGTCCGCGTCGTGGCCACTTGTGACGGCTGGCTCGTCGACGTCACCGATGCCGCAGTCGACCACCCTCCAGTACCCGCCGTCGACCGAGATCCGGCCGACGGGGGGCTGGGCTTGCACCTCGTTGCCCGGCTGTGCCGGGCACACGGCTGGATCGTCCACGACGGCCGCAAGCACGTCTGGGCGTG
>DATIMX010000565.1:0-2489 GCA_035474935.1 Geodermatophilus sp.
TGTTTGTCGCGTCCGAGTCCGTTAAGCCGCTGATCCCGGAGCGTTGATCCTCGCCGGACGCGGGCGCGCCGTCGCGGTCTTGTCGGTGTCGGTGGCTACGGTCGCCCGCAGCGGAATCACCCGTCCGAGGAGTCGCCCGAATGCAGCTCGTGACCATCGATGGCATCGATCCGGCCAGCCTCCGGCCGGCGGTCGGTGCGCAGACGTACAGCCGGGGTGTCGCGTACGCGCGGCAGCGCGCGGTTCTCCATATGGAGTGGGACGGCGTCGACAGCCTGCTGCAGGCGGTGGTGCGAGGCAGCAGCGGTAACGCCTACGAGACGAGCGTGTACTTCGAGAAATCACGGGGCGGTGCCGATCTGGCGTTCGCGTTCGGCGAGTGCACGTGCCCGGTCGGGATCAACTGCAAGCATGTTGTTGCCGCAGCAGTCACCGCGACGGGCGCGGGCGCTCCCGCCGCGGCGACCGGCCGCGCGCAGCCGGCGCCGTCGTGGGAGCAGAGCCTAGGAGCGCTGATTGCACCGGCCCGGCCGGACTCACCGCAATCCGCTGCCGACGTCCCGCTCGCCCTCGAACTCTCCCTCTCCGTGCCGCCGGTTCCCGCAGCGCAGCGCAACCGGGCGTCGGCGAAGCCGAAGCTGCTGGCGCGGCTGGTGCGGCCGGGTCGCACCGGGTGGGTGGGCGACCAGATGAGCTGGAGCAGGCTCGGAACCTCCTACTACTTCAGCGGCTGCCGCGCCTCGCACCTGCAGCTACTGCGGGAGCTGTACGCGCTGCACACCTCGCGCGCCGGAGCGCCGAGCTACTACTCCACTCGTGACGACAAGACGATCGACCTCGCCGCATTCGACAGCCAGCGGCTGTGGCCGCTGCTGGACGAGGCCGCCGAAATCGGCCTGCAGCTCGTGCACGCCCGCAAACGGCTCGGACCGGTCGAGCGGTACAGCCAGGCACAGCTGTGCCTGGACGTCAGTGCGGGAGCAGATCCCGGCTCGCTGACCATTGCGCCGGTGCTGCAGATCAACGGCCGTTCCGGCGACGATCACGGTGACACGATCCCGGTCCTGTTCATCGGAGCCCAGGGCCATGGCGCCGTGCTCGCGTCCCGAACGCAGGTTCGGAGGAACGACCCCGCCGACTGGAGCCTCCAGCTCGCGAAGCTCGCCACTCCGGCAGCCCCGCCGCTCCAACGGATGGTCCTGGAGAATCAGCGCCTGCCGGTGCCGGCGGGGCAACAGGCCCGGTTCCGCGACGAGTTCTACCCGCGGTTGCGCAGACTTGCGGCGGTCACGTCGTCCGACGGATCCTTCACCCCGCCCGCCATCTCCGGGCCCACCCTTGTCCTGCGGGCGACCTACGGCGACCGACACGACCTGACGATGAGCTGGGAGTGGGCCTACGAGGTAGGCGATGTGAAGAAGCGCCTCCCGCTGGCATCGGGCGTCGACGAGGACATCCGAGACCCAGCCGCGGAACGAGCCGTGCTGGACGCGCTCGACGTCCCCCTGGAGCGGTTGGGGCTGCGCGGCGACGGACCGGAACAGGAGCTCACTCCCGACACACGGCTGACCGGCCTGGACACGATGCGGTTCTGCACCGAGGTGCTCCCCCTGCTGGCCGACGCCCCCGACGTCGTCGTCGAGCTCAGTGGGGACGTCGCCGCCTACCGGGAGGCGGGCGACTCGCTGCAGATCGGCGTCTCGACCAGCACGGTGACCGGCGAGACGGACTGGTTCGACCTCGGCGTCAGCGTGACCGTCGAGGGACGCGAGGTCCCCTTCGCTGACGTCTTCATGGGACTGGCCTCAGGGGAGTCGCACCTCCTGTTGCCGGACGGGGCGTACTTCTCCCTGCAGAAGCCAGAGCTGCAGGCATTGCGCACGCTGATAGAGGAGGCGCGGGCCCTTCAGGACCGGACCGGCGGCCCGCTGCGGATCAGCCGATTCCAGGCGGGCCTGTGGGAGGAGCTGGCCGCCCTCGGGGTGGTCGAGCGCCAGGCACGGGCGTGGCAGCAGCAGGTCGCCGGCCTGCTGTCCCTCGGCCAGCTCACCGACACCGAACCGCCCGCAACCCTGTGCGCACAGCTGCGGCCCTACCAGCGCGAGGGATTCAACTGGTTGTGCTTCCTCTGGCGCCACCAGCTCGGCGGCATCCTCGCCGACGACATGGGCCTGGGTAAGACCCTGCAGTCGCTCGCGTTGATCTGTCACGCCAAGCACGCCGACGACCCCACCGGAGACCCGTTCCTCATCGTCGCCCCGACCAGCGTCGTGGCCAACTGGGCGGCCGAGGCCGCGCGATTCGCACCCGATCTCGCGGTGACGACGATCACCGACACCCTGCGGCGACGCGGCCAGGACCTCGACGACGTCATCACCGGAGCCGACGTCGTCGTCACCTCCTACACCCTGTTCCGGCTCGACGCCGACGCCTACGCGTCGGTCACGTGGTCGGGTTTGCTCCTCGACGAGGCGCAGTTCGTCAAGAAT
>DATIMX010000566.1:0-9639 GCA_035474935.1 Geodermatophilus sp.
AACACCTTGCGGCTGTAGGTGACCACTCCGGGCCGGCCGGCGGACGCCAGACCAGCGTCGCGCACCCGGCCGGCCGCCGTCAGCAGCCGGTCCAGCGGCTCGCCCTCGCCGAGGCCGCGGGCGTGCAGCAGCGTCTCGGCCTCGACGGCGTCGAGGGTGACCCCGCGCTCGGCACGGGCCAGGGCACGGCGGACGGCGGACTCCGAGGGGTTCAGCGGCTGGCTCATCGGTCCCGACGCTAGACGAAGGACCCCCTGCCCCCCACCGCTCGCAAGCTCGCGGCGGGACCCTGCAAGGGGCCGCCCGTCCTCCTCATCGCTCGCAGGCTCGCGGTGAGCCTCCGGACGGGGCCGGGTTCCCCACTGCTCGACGTCCCCTCCGGCCGGACTCCCCGACGATCATGGAGCTGCGGGGGCGACATGCCCGGTTCATCCGGCGTGTCGCCACCCGAACTTCATGATCATCGGCGAACGAGGGTGCTGATCAGGGCCAGGGATGCGTGCTGGGTGCGGGGTGGGGCTGGGCCGGTCGATCTACACGTCGCGCCGGGAGAAGGACAGCGCGGTCAGGCCCCAGACCATGGCGAGCCACACCGCGGCCCACGCCAGGTAGGCGGGGGAGAGCGCGGCCTCGCTGAGGAACGGGAACCCGCCCTCACCCGGGCCCATCTGGACCAGCGCGATCGGGTCCTGGAACGCGTTCATGGCGCCGCGCCACAGGCCGTCGGTGGGCAGCAGGATCCGCGACACCGTGCCGACCCGGGCCACGCCGTCGTTGCCGAGCGCCTGCCCGAGGCCGCCGACGACACCGGCGACCCAGGTCGCCCCGAAGAGCCCCACGGCGACGATCCCCGACGCCATGGTCGAGACGACGCTGGACAGCAGGAGGGCCAGGGTCAGCAGCACGACCGTCTCGGCCCCGAGCAGCGCGAGACCGGTCGCGGGAGCCGGGGGCCAGTAGCCGACCGTCGCACCGACCACGAGGATCTGCGCGAGGCCGGCCAGCACCACGTAGCCGCAGCCGAAGGCGACCAGGCCGAGCCACTTGCCGAGCAGGACGGCCGACCGGCGGACCGGGCGGGCGAGGAGCACCAGCGCCTGTCCCGACTCCAGTTCGCCGGCCAGCGTGGGTCCGGCGAGGAACGCGGTGCCGATCGCCGCGATGAGGCTCAGCCCGAACATGATCAGGTTGAGCAGCAGCGAGGCCACGAGGCGGGCCTCGCCGCTGGTCATGGTGCCGAGCTCGGTGTCCAGTCCCACCAGCTTCGAGAAGCCCCAGGCGCTCAGGGCGAGCAGCACCACCGTCAGCGCCAGGAGCGCCCAGACGACCCGTCGCCGCGCGGCCTCGCGCAGGGTGAGCCCGGCGACGGTGAGCACGGTCCGGGCGGTCACGACCGGCCGTCCCCGGAGCCGGCCCGCAGGATGCCCAGCAGGCGCTCCTCCAGGCTGATCCGCGCCGGCTCGACCGCGTGCACCCGCACGCCCAGCGCCACCAGGTCGGCCACCAGGTCCGGCACGGCGGTCCCGTCGTCGTCGGCCGGCAGCGCGACGGTGGACCACTCGCCCGCGCGCTCGACCGGCCCGGCCATGGCCAGCCGCGCCTCGGCCGCGGGGACCACGCCGGTCAGGTGCAGCCGGACCTCGCGCTGGCCGAGCAGCTCGGCCAGCGTCCCGGAGGCGGCGACGCGACCGCGGTCGAGGACGACCACCCGGTCGCACACCCGCTCCACCTCGCCGATGAGGTGGGAGTTCAGCAGCACCGCCACGCCGCGCTCCCGGAGCGCCAGCACCACGTCGCGCACGTCGGCCCGGCCCAGCGGGTCGAGGGCGCTGGTCGGCTCGTCGAGCACCACCAGCTCGGGGCGGGCCACCAGCGCCACGGCCAGGCCCAGCCGCTGCTGCATGCCCTTGGAGAAGCCGCCGACCCGGTCGTCGGCGCGGGCGGCCAGCCCGACCAGCTCCAGGCAGCCGTGCCGCTCGTCCCGGGGGACGTCGGCACCGGCCAGCCGGACGTGCAGGTCGAGCACCTCGGCCGCGGTCAGCCAGGGCTGGTAGCGGAACAGCTCGGGCAGGTAGCCCACCCCGGCGCGGGCGGCCGGGTCGCTGCCGGGCCGGCCCAGCACCATGACCTCACCGGCGTCGGGCCGGACCAGCCCCAGCAGCATCTTGATGACCGTGGTCTTGCCGGCGCCGTTCGGGCCGAGCAGGCCGACCACCTCACCGCGGCCCACCGACAGCGAGACGCCGTCCACCGCGGTGCGCCGTCCGTACCGCTTGCGCAGGCCGTCGCACCACAGGGCCGGGGACGGCGGCAGGTCGCGGACCAGCCGCGCCGCGGCCCGGACGGCGGGGTCGCCCGGGCCGGCGAGCGCAGGTGCGTCGGCCGTGCTCACCCCAGGTCCCCGGCGAGGTCGAGCACCTCGTCGGTGCTGAGCGTGCCGCCCACGAGGGTGACGACGCCGTCGTCGACCCAGACCACGGCGGCCAGGGTCTGGTCGCGCGACTCGAGCACGGTGGCGGGCAGGCCGCCGACCTCCGCCTCCGAGGTCTCCACCAGGTCGGCCGGCACCGGGATCGGCAGGGTCGAGCCGTCGGCGGTGAAGGTGCGCAGCTGGGCCGCCAGGTCGTCGGGCAGGCCCGGCAGCGAGAGCAGGAAGTCGCGGACGGTCTCGAACGGGACGCCGGACGAGGACGCCGACGGCGCCACCGCGCGGCCGACGACCAGCGTGGGCAGCCCCGAGGGCTGCGACCACACCGCCGCGACACCCGGACCGGCGGTGAGCCGCACCCGGCTGCCGTCGAGGCCCGCGGGCAGGGGCGGCAGGGACTCCCCGGACGCCGCCGCGGCCTCGGCGGCCTTCGCCGCGGAGAACGTGAAGACGCCGCTCAGCTCGCCGACCACCTGGTACGCCGGCTCGCCCGCCACGCCCTCGGGCAGGGCACCCACCTCGGGGACGTCCAGCCCGGTCTCGGCGCGGGCGGCCGCGGCGTCGGACACCGCGTGCGGACCGTCGTCCCCGGTCAGCTCGACGTCGCCGTAGGCGGTCAGGTCGGGCAGCGCCACGAGGTCGGCGGTGCTCACCTCGAGCGGGGCGACCTGCTCGGTGCGGAAGATCGGCAGCCAGTCGTTCGCCGCCGCCACACCGGCGCCGGAGAGGACGACGACGAAGGCGAGCGCGGCCACGGCCGGGCGGTGCAGCCACCCGCTGCGCCGGCGGGCCGGCGCGGGTGCGGGCGTCGCGGCCCGGGCGGGCAGCGCCGACGACAGCCGCTGCCACGCGGCCGCGGGGTCGGCGTGCACGGCGCCGTCGGAGCGCAGCGCGGCGCCCACGGCCGCGGCGTCCTCCCGCACGGCGGCCAGGCCGCCGAGGCACACGGGGCAGTCGGCGACGTGCTGCCGGTCGGCGTCGGAGACCCCGGCCGGCTCGTCGACCAGGCGGCGCAGCACGCCCTCAGTCGGATGACGCATGGTGGTCCAGCTCCTTCCGCAGCGCGGACTCGGCGCGCCGCACGGTCGTGCCGACGCTCCCGGGGGACAGGTCGAGGGCCGCCGCGACGTCGGCGTAGCCCATGCCGCTGTGCCGCAGCACGAGGGCCACGGCCTGCTTGCGGGGCAGCCGGGCGAGCGCGGCCCGCACCCGGCGGCGTTCCTCGAGGGTCACGACGGCGTCGGCCACGTCGGGCGCGACGACGTCGTCCGCCGCGGCGGCAGTCTCCTCGCGGGACGCGCGGCGGCGTCCCGAGCGGAGCAGGTTCAGCGCGGTGTGGGCCGCGGCGACCGAGAGCCAGCCGCGGGCCTCGCCGGCCGGTACCGAGGAGCGGGCGAAGGACAGGAACACGTCCTGCGCGACGTCCTCGGCGGAGTCCCGCGACCCGAGCACCCGGGCGGCCACGCCGACGACCCGCGGGTACTCCGCGCGGAACACCTCGCCGAGGTCCGCGCGCACGGGCCCGGCGGCCGCTCGCGGTACCGCTCCGCCGTCGGTCCCCCCGACCCGGCCCGTCGCCCCCCGGTGGACCGCGCCCGGGAGGGCCAGGACGGCCTCGGGTCGCGGCTGTCGAACGAGCTCCATGTCCCTAGAGCACCGCCCGGGGCCGAGATGTGACATCCGCCGAGGATGCCTGCCCATGGCCCCCTGCAGGGTCCCGCCGCAAGCCTGGTGACGTACTGGAACGGCCACCCTTCAGGGGCCCGCCGGCCCCGTCCGGGGCCCGCCCTGAGCCTGCGAAGGGTGGGGAGGACGGGGTCCTTCGACGAGGCGTCGGGGGAAGGGTGGTCCTTGCTCAGGCCCGTCCGGCGGGCTGCCCGGCCGCGTCGACGTAGCGGCCGCGCAGCCGCAGCAGCGGAGCGCCACCCGGGGCCAGCACGGGTACGTCGGTGACCTCCAGCAGCGCGAGCACGTGGTCGCCGGCCTCGACCAGCCGCTCCAGCCGGCAGTCCAGCGCTGCCAGCCCGCCCTCGAGCAGGATCGCCCCGCTCTCCTCGGCCCGCCGCCAGGGCACCGACTCGAGCAGGTGGCGGGCGCTGGGCCGACCGGCCGAGGAGAACCGGCTGGCCACGATGGCGTGCTCGGCGGCCAGCACGGTCAGCCCGCAGCTGCCCACCTCCCCGAGCACCTCGGCCGGGTACCCGCCCGCGGCGAGGCCGACGGCGACCAGCGGCGGCTGCGCCGACACGCTCATCACCGAGGAGACCGTGGTGCCGACGTCGTCGATGTCGTCGCGAACGGTCAGCAGGCACACCCCGGCGGCGTACTGGCGGAGGGCCTCGGCGAACGTGGCGGGGTCGACCGGCATGGCGGCCAGTCGACCACACCCCGGCGGCCCGGGAGCATGGCGCCGTGGACTCCTCGCCGACGGCCCGCATCGGGCTGGTCCTGCACCCACGGCGGACGCCGGCCTCCGCGGTGGCGCGCATCGCCACGGGGACGGCGACGCACGGCCTCGAGCTGGTCGCGACCACCGAGGACGTCGACCGGGCGGACGCCGCGGCCCTCCCCGACGAGGGCTGAGCCGACTGCCCTGCACGGCGCGTGCGGGCCGGGGACGATGGCCCGATGAGCAGCGCGGAGACCCGTGAGTTCGACGTGGTGGTCCTCGGCGGCGGGCCGACGGGGGAGAACGTCGCCGACGTCGTCGTCCGCGGCGGGCTGACCGCGGCGCTGGTCGAGGCCGAGCTGGTCGGCGGGGAGTGCTCGTACTGGGCGTGCATGCCCAGCAAGGCGCTGCTGCGCGGCTCCGAGGCGCTGGCCGCCGCCCGCGCGGTGGACGGCGCCCGCCAGGCGGTCACCGGCGAGCAGGACGTCGCGGCAACCCTGGCCCGCCGCGACTCCTTCGCCGCGCACTGGGACGACGCCGGCCAGGAGAAGTGGGTCCGCGGCGCCGGCATCGAGCTGGTCCGCGGGGCCGGCCGACTCGACGGCGAGCGCGCCGTCGTCGTGACCGGCCCGGACGGCGGGACGGTACGGCTCACCGCCCGCTCCGCGGTCGCCGTCTGCACCGGGTCGGCGGCCGTCGTGCCGCCGATCGACGGGCTGCGCGACGTCGACCCGTGGACGTCGCGGGAGGCGACCAGCGCCGAGCAGGTGCCCGGCCGGCTGCTCGTCGTCGGCGGCGGCTACGTCGGCTGCGAGATGGCGACGGCCTGGGCGGCGCTCGGGGCGCAGGTCACGGTGCTGCAGCGCGGCGAGCGGCTGCTGACCGAGCTGGAGCCCGAGGCCGGGGACGCCGTGGCCGCGTCGCTGCGCGCCCTCGGCGTCGACGTCCGGCTCGGCACGCAGGTCACCGCGGCCCGCCGGGAGAGCGGTGAGGTGGTCCTGACCACCGGCGACGGCGAGCTGCGCGGGGACGAGGTGCTCGTCGCGACCGGCCGCCGGGCGCGCACCGACGACCTCGGGGTCGACACCGTCGGGCTGGAGCCGGGGCGCTACCTCGACGTCGACGACACGCTGCAGGTGCCCGGCCTCCCGTGGCTGTACGGCGTGGGCGACGTCAACGGCCGCCGCCAGCTCACCCACATGGGCAAGTACCAGGCGCGGCAGGCCGGCGCGGCGATCGTGGCCCGCGCCCGCGGCGGGCACGCCTCGGACACCGACTGGGCGCCCACCGCGGCCACCGCCGACCGGCTGGCCACGCCGTCGGTGGTCTTCACCGACCCGCAGGTGGCCGCCGTCGGGCTGACCCGCGCCCGCGCGCAGGCGGAGGGCGTGCCCCACCGGGTGGTCACCCACCCGATCGGCTCCGTCGCCGGCGCCGCGCTGCACGCCGACGGCTACCCCGGGACGGCGGTGGCGCTGGTCGACCCGGAGCGCGAGGTGCTGCTCGGCGTCACCTTCGTCGGGCCGGGCGTGGGGGAGCTGCTGCACGCGGCGACCATCGCGATCGTCGGCGAGGTGCCGATCGCCCGGCTGTGGCACGCCGTCCCGTCCTACCCGACGATCAGCGAGGTGTGGCTGCGCCTCCTGGAGGCCTACCGCGCATGACAGAGGCCGTCACACGCGGTCGAGCAGCAACAGGGTGTAGGCGGCCAGGCTCGGCCCGTCGGTGAACCGGCCGTCGCGGACCATCGCCCGCAGCTCGGCCTCGCCGACGAAGGCCGACCGCATGTCGGCCTCGGTCGCCTCCCGCGCGGTCGGCCCCTGGGTGAGGTCGGTGGCCAGCCAGACGTCGAACTCCTGCGTGGACAGCCCCGGCGCGAGGTCCAGGTGCCCCAGGTGGCGCAGCGACCCGGCGCGCAGGCCGGTCTCCTCGGCCAGCTCGGCGCGGGCCAGCTCCTCGGCCGAGCCGTCGGACCCCGCCGTCCAGGTGCCCTGCGGGAACTCCCAGGCGCGGCGGCCGACCGGGTAGCGGAACTGCTCGACCAGCCAGAAGCCGTCGCGCTCGTACGGCAGCACGAGCGCGAAGTGCGGCTTCTCGACCACGCTGTAGACCCCGGCGCTGCCGTCGGCGCGCTCCACCGCGTCCTCCCGCACCCGGATCCACGGGTTGCGGTAGACCTCCCTGCTGCCCGTCCTCCGCACGAGGCCATCCTGCAGTAGACGGACCCCGTCCCCCTCACCGGAGAAGGACCCCGTCCTCCCCACCCCTCGCTCCGCTCGGGGCGGTGCCCTGGACGGGGCCGGCGGCGAGCCTCTGGACGGGGCCGGCCCGGGACGAGGCCGGCGGCAGGGTGGTCCCTTCTCAGGGCGGGCGGCTGTGCGCCCGGTCACCGTGCTGGAGTGGAGGCGTGCAGCTCGGACCCTCCCGCACCTCCTGGCGCCGCTACGTGGCCCTCGGCGACTCCTTCACCGAGGGGCTGGCCGATCCCGATCCGCAGCGCCCCGGCGAGTTCCGCGGCTGGGCCGACCGGCTGGCCGAGCACCTGGCGGCCGCCGCCGACGGCGAGGTGGAGTACGCCAACCTGGCCATCCGCGGCCGGCTGCTCGGCCAGGTGCTCGCCGAGCAGGTGCCGGTCGCGCTGGCCGCCGAGCCGGACCTGGTGAGCCTGGTCGCCGGCGGCAACGACCTGCTGCGCCCCGGCGCCGACCCGGACCGGCTGGTCGCCGACCTCGAGGACGCCGTCGTCCGGTTCCGCGCCGCCGGGGCCGACGTGCTGCTGGCGACGGGCGTGGACCCGCGGCAGACGCCGATCATCCGGCGCACCCGCGGGCGGGTCGCGGTCTTCAACGCCTCGCTGTGGTCGGTCGCGGTCCGGCACGGCGCGGTCGTCCTCGACCAGTGGGGCGCCGGGTGGGTGCAGGACTGGCGGATGTGGGACGGCGACCGCATCCACCTCACCGCCGAGGGCCACCGGCGGACGGCGCTGGCCGCCGCCACCGCGCTGGGCCTGCGGGTGGACGACGACTGGCGCACCCCGCTGCCGCCGCAACCGCCACGCGCGCTGCGGGCGGCCCTGGCCGAGGAGGCGGCGTGGGTGCGCGGCTTCGTCGCGCCGTGGATCGGCCGGCGGCTGCGCGGCCGGTCCTCGGGGGACGGCCGCGCCGCCAAGCGGCCGGTGCCGCTGGCGCTGCCGCGCGGCTAACCCTCGTCCGGGGAGCGGCCCTGGTCCGTGTCGAGCCGGCGGTCCTCGGTGGGCAGGCCCTCGTCGAGCAGCTCGTCGACCGTCATCGCCCGGGTGGCCGGCGGCTTGGGCGGCGGCACCGGCGGCAGCCCGGAGCTGACCAGGGCCTCGCCGGCGAGCACGTCCTGCACGGTGACCTCGCCGGGCGGCAGGGTGCCGGTCAGGTCGACGTCTCCCGTGGTCGGGACCGTGGCGGGCAGCGGCGCCGGCCGGCCGAAGGCGTAGCCCTGCCGCTACCTTCCTGAAGGACTACTAGTAGTGCTTCGTTAGTCTTGTCTGTGCTGATGTTCGGCGCTGCGATGGGTGGATGACTCGGGAGGAGTTGACCGCGGTCCGCGGGCGGTCCCAGCAGCTCACCCAGAGGATCAACACCTGGAGGACTGGATCAGCACGGCTGTGGGGGAGGCGCCGGTCACCGCACTCATCGCCGCCGAGGACATCCGGGCCGGATGGGAGGCCATGCCCCTGTGCGACCGCAAGCAGGTGGTCGACTGGTTGATGACCGTGAGGATCCTGCCCGCGGTAAGGGGAAGCGGTGCCCTCCGGAGCAGGTCGGGATCCAGTGGCGGGAGGGCGGGGCATGACCAGGAAGCGGACCGATGCGTTCGGCAATCCCCTGGTGCATCTCCTGGAGGACACGGCCGTCGTCACGGTGTTCCACCACTGGGGCGGCCGGTGGCGCGAGCACGGGAGGCAGTCGAAGGCGGAGTTCCGCCGCCTGGAGCAGCTTCGGCGTCTGCCACGCGAGGAGCGCGACAGGCAGGCGACGGGCCGCGGTGCGTGGACCTCCCACCGGGTGAAGTTGGTCGGGGACGAGCCGTTCGACGAGGCGTATCGGTCGGAGTGGAACGGGCTGCGGACTGAGGAGATCCCTGGCTACCGGGAGGTCTACGACTTCGGCCGGGGTCGCGTCTACCGCGCCGAGAGGCTGTATCCGGCACTGGACGTCGTCCGTGACGCCGGAGAGGTCGCCGTCCAGCTCGACACCCTGAACCAGATCATCCGTCGCCTGCGCCCGACCGACCTAAGCTACTAAGCTTCGGACTAGCACCACGCGCCGGGCAACGGACCCGGTGCAGCGTCGAACCCGACGCCGGCATTTCCAGAGCCCCGCCACCGCAGGGCTCACCTCGCATGCCCGAGGAACGAAATGCCGCAGTGGACACACCACCGCGCCCGCGTCGCCGCCCTGTCCCGCGACCGCGCACCCGATGACCCCGAACTCCTCGCCGCCCGCCGTGACCTCGCCGCAGCACGCGAAGTCGAGCGCGGTGAGATCGCCGCACGACGGCTAGCCGCCTACATCCAGCGGACCGTCGCCTCCGCGCCGAAATTCTCCGCCGCTCAGATCGATCAGCTGTCGATGCTGTTCCGCGGCCCTTCCGGGGGTTCGACCACATGACCCCGGAGACGCCAGTGGGACGGCCCGCCAGTCGCCCCACCGCCCAGAACGTCCCCTCTCCAGGAAGCCGTTCGGCTGCCCAGCCTACCGCGCTGACCGGGCCGCCGATGCGGCCGGTGGCCGAGTACCTGATCGGCAAGGGTCGCCGGCTCGGGCCCGTGCCGCAGTACGCCAGCCCG
>DATIMX010000567.1:0-3637 GCA_035474935.1 Geodermatophilus sp.
ACTACGACTTCAACGGCGACGCCAACGTCGTCGAGTCCTACATCTCCTACCTGCGCCGCAAGGTCGACACCACCGAGCCACGGCTGCTGCACACCATCCGCGGCGTGGGCTACACGCTGCGGCTGCCACGCGGCACGTGACCGAGGTCGCGGCGGCACGCCACGAGGTGGCACCGTCGGGCACGAGCCCGACCAGCACCGGCGAGGAGGGCACGTGACCGAGGTCGCGGGGTCACGCCACGAGGTGGCACCGCCGGGCACCAGCTCGACCAGCACCGGCGAGATGAGCCATGCCGGCGCCGGCGCGTACCGGCGGACCGACGTGGCGGCCGCCCGCTCCTGGTCGGCGCCCCGACTGCCACTACGGATCACCCTCGTGGCGATGCTCCTGGGCCTGGTCGCCCTCGCACTGACCCTGACGGGGTTCATCACCAGCGCGCTGCTCCAGGACTACGCGCGGGGACAGCAGAACCAGCAGCTCCACGACACCCTGGTCGCTTACGAGGACAAACCGTGGTTCCGCAACGGGTGCGCGGGACGATGGGGAGGGCCGGATGAGCCCACGATCGGGACGATCTACGTGGCCTGCCTGCCTCCCGACAGCGACCAGGCCATCCTGATCTCCGGGCCGCCGCGGCCCCCGCAGAGTCTGCCGGTGATCAGGGGCGAGGCCGTCGACCGGCTGCTCGACGGCACCGGCCGCCCCGTCTTCGCAGAGGCGGCGGACGGGACGAACTGGCTGCTCATGAGCCGGGACGTCGGCGACGGCGTGACCGCGATCGCGGGGGTCGACCTCGACCGGGACGACCGCCTGATCCACCGGCTGGTCGCCCTGCAGGTGGTGGTCGGCCTCGTCATCCTGGCCCTGCTCGGCTACGCCGCGTACGTGCTGGTCCGCAACAGCCTGCGCCCGCTGACCGAGGTGGAGCGCACGGCCGCCGCGATCGCCGCCGGTGACCTCTCGCAGCGCGTCCCGGCCGGGGACGACCGCACGGAGGTGGGCCGGCTCGCCACCGCCCTCAACGGGATGCTCAGCCGCATCGAACAGGGCTTCCGGGCCCAGCAGGCCTCCGAGGAGCAGGCCCGGGCCTCGGAGACCCGGATGCGCCGGTTCGTCGCCGACGCCAGCCACGAGCTGCGCACCCCGCTGACCTCCATCCGCGGTTTTGCCGAGCTCTACCGGCAGGGCGCGGTCGGCAGTCCGGAGGAGACCGCCCGGCTGATGCAGCGCATCGAGTCCGAGGGCGCCCGGATGGGGGTGCTGGTCGAGGACCTGCTGCAGCTGGCCCGCCTGGACCAGCAGCGCCCGCTGACCATCACGCCGGTCGACCTGGCCGAGGTCGCCGGGGACGCCGTCCACGACGCCCGCGCCGTCCAGCCCGACCGGCCGATCACCCTGCACCTGGACGAGGCGCTCAGCGAGGTCCCCGTGGTCCTCGGCGACGAGGCCCGGCTGCGGCAGGTGGTCGGCAACCTGGTGACCAACGCCCTGGTGCACACGCCACCGACCGCGCCGGTCACGGTCAGCATCTCCGACGAGCCGGCGCCGAGCGACGGGACGGCGGACGGCGACGACGGCGGCGTGGTCGTGCTGCGGGTGGCCGACCAGGGCCCGGGCATGGCGCCCGAGGACGCCGCGCGGGTGTTCGAGCGCTTCTACCGCGCCGACCCGTCCCGGGCCCGGACGGCGGGCGGCACCGGACTGGGGCTGGCCATCGTCAGCGCCCTGGTGCACGCCCACGGCGGCACGGTGTACCTGGACACCGCCCCCGGCCGGGGCGCGACGTTCACCGTCCGGCTGCCCCGGTCCGGCCCGGGCCCGGCGGCCCCGCCGGTGCCGGACGGCCCGGCGACCTGAGCCACCGGGCGGTCCGGTTACCGTCCGCGGGTGACCTCCGACGCGGGCGGGCAGCCCTACGACGCCGACCTGATGGCCGCGGTGACCGAGCTCGGCACGGCCCTGCGGGAACTGGTGGACGCCTCCGTGCTCACCACCCTCCCGGCCGACCAGCTGCGGGCCGCGGCCGCCGACGCGCGGGCCGTCACCGCCCGCCTGGCCGCCGCGCAGCGGCCGGTGACCCAGTTGCCCGTGCTGGACGACCCGCTGGTCTTCCGCCGCGTCTACAACCCGGTGAGCGGGGTGGGCAGCGCCCTCGCCCCGCCGGTGCGGATCCGCCGGGTCGAGGACGGCGTCGTCGGCGAGGCCCTGCTCGGCCCGGCCTACGAGGGCCCGCCCGGCTACGTGCACGGCGGCATGAGCAGCCTGCTCATGGACCAGCTGCTCGGCTCGGCCGCGATCGCCGCGGGGCTGTGGGGCATGACCGTCCGCCTGGAGGTGGACTACCGGCGACCCGTGCCGCTGTCGACGCCCCTCGCGATGCGGGCGCAGGTCACCGAGGCCGCCGGCCGCAAGTGCGTCGTCACCGGCACGATCGCGACCGCGGCGGCGCCCGACCGGACGCTGGTCGAGGCCCGCGGCGTGTTCGTCATGCCGCGCGAGGAAGCGCGCGCCGACTACTTCGGCGCGATCACCGACGCCTCCGGTCAGCACCGGCCACCGGGGCGCCCCACCGACGCCACGGCCCTGTCCGACCGTCCGTGACGGACGTCGAGGTCGCCGCCGCCGCGGCCCGGGCGGCCGCCGCCGTCCTCACCGGGCTGCGCGACGAGGGACGGCTCACCGGCCGGGCGCTCGGGGACGCCGGCGACGCCGCCGCGCAGGCCGCGATCGCCGGTGTGCTGACCGAGCAGCGGCCGGGCGACGCGGTCTTCAGCGAGGAGGCGATCGACGACCGCCGCCGGCTGAGCGCCGACCGGGTGTGGATCGTCGACCCGCTCGACGGCACCCGCGAGTACGGCGAGGCGCCGCGGCCGGACTGGGCGGTGCACGTGGCGCTGTGGTCGGCCGGCGAGCGTGGGGTGGGTGGGGACCTCGTTGCAGGGGCCGTGGCGCTGCCGGCGCTGGGCGAGGTGCTGGTGACCGACCCCGCGCCCGTGGTGCCCCCGCCGGGGGGCGGCCGGCCGCGGATCGCGGTCAGCCGCAGCCGCCCGCCCGCGGTGGCCGCGACCGCGGCGGCGGCCCTCGACGCCGAGCTGGTGCCGATGGGCTCGGCCGGGTGGAAGGTGACCGCCGTCGTCCGCGGCGAGGCCGACGCCTACCTGCACGCCGGTGGCATGTACCAGTGGGACTCGGCCGCACCGGTCGCCGTCGCGCGGGCGGCGGGGCTCATCGCCGTCCGGCTCGACGGTTCGGCCCTGGTCTACAACGGCCCGGACGCGTGGCTGCCGGACCTGCTGGTGTGCCGCCCGGAGCTCACCGACCGGCTGCTCGCGGCGGTGGGAGGGGGGTCACAGCCGCCGCGCTGAGCGCATGCCGGACACTGGTCCCCGGGAATTCCCCCCGGACCGGTGCGGTTGGTGCTGGTTCGAGTCCATGTCCCCGACGCTCCGGAGACCTGCCGCGTGACGACACCCGACTACCGGCTCTCCCAGCTCGAGACGCTGGAGGCCGAGTCCATCCACGTCATCCGCGAGGTGGCCGCCGAGCTCGAGCGGCCGGTGCTGCTGTTCTCCGGCGGCAAGGACTCCATCGTGATGCTGGAGCTGGCCCGCAAGGCGTTCGCGCCGGCCCGCATCCC